>CALGFH010000296.1 GCA_937881255.1 uncultured Actinomycetes bacterium | reverse complement strand
GAAGTCGCTCAGGTCCGGTGAACCGGACGGCGTCGAAGCCGAGCTCGCTGGCCGCGGCCACGTTGGCCGGGCTGTCGTCGACGTAGAAGGCCGCCCCCGGGTCGAGGCCGAACCGGTCCAGCAGGAGCTGGAAGATGGCCGGGTCGGGCTTGATCATCCGCTCCTCGCCGGAGACGAGCACGCCGTCGAACCACTCCAGGAACCGGTAGCGCTCGCGGGCGATGCCGAAGGTCTCGGCCGACCAGTTGGTGAGGGCGTACAGCGGCACGCCGGTGTCGCGCAGCTCGTCCAGCAGCTCGACGGTGCCGGCGATGTCCCCGCCGAGCATCTCGGTCCAGCGCTCGTGGTAGGCGGTGATGGCGGCGGCGTGCACCGGGTGGCGCTCGACCAGCTCGGCCACCCCCTCGGCGAACGGCCGGCCCCGGTCCTGCTCGGCGTTCCACTCCGGGGTGCAGACCGTGGCCAGGAACTCCTCCACCGCCGCCTCGTCGGCCAGCAGCTTGCGGTAGAGGTAGCGCGGGTCCCAGTCGATCAGCACCCCGCCCAGGTCGAACACCGCCGCCTTGGTCGCCAACGATCGCCTCCTCGATGCCCGTCGTACGCTTACCGACACTTTAGGAGGCCCCCGCCAGCCTGGAGGCACCATGCAGGCCGATCCACCCGTCGCCCCCCCGCGCCTGACCCGGCGCCGGCTGCTCCAGCTCGGCCTGGCCCTGCCCCTGCCGATGGTGCTGGCCGCCTGCGACGACGCCACCACCGACCAGCCCGGCGCGGCCGCCCCGGCCACGACCGCGCCTCCGGCCAGCGCCACCACCGCCGCCGGGACCGCGGGGACGCTCGCCCCCACCCCGGCCTGCGACGACGGCGACGACCCGACCCCCTCGCAGACCGAAGGCCCCTACTTCACCCCAGACTCGCCCCAGCGGGCCTCGCTGCTGGAGGCCGGCATGGGCGGGCAGCGCCTGGTCGTCGCCGGGACCGTGCTGACCACCGACTGCCGCCCGGTCCAGCGGGCCCTGCTCGACTTCTGGCAGGCCGACGACGCCGGCGAGTACGACAACCAGGGCTACCGCCTGCGCGGCCACCAGTTCAGCGACGCCGACGGCGCCTGGCGGCTGGAGACGGTCGTGCCCGGCCGCTACACCGGCCGGACCCGCCACATCCACGTCAAGGTCCAGGCCCCCGACGGGCCCGTCCTCACCACCCAGCTCTACTTCCCCGGCGAGCCGGACAACGACCGCGACGGCATCTTCTCGCCCGAGCTGGTCCTGGACGACGTCCGCGACACCGGCGACGCCCGCCAGGGCAGCTTCACCTTCGTGCTCGAGGGCTAACGGCCGACCGCGTAGGCCTGGCGGCCGCGGGGGTTGGCCGCGGCGACCAGGAAGCCGGTGGCCGGGTCGCGGCCGGCGGCGCAGGTGCGGCCGAGCGACCAGGGCTCGGCCAGCTCGACCAGGTGGCCCCGTTGCCGGAGGCCCTCGATGGTGGCCGGGTCGTGACTGGCCTCGATGACCAGCTTGCCCGGGGAGGCGCGGCGGGGCCAGAAGGAGCTCGGGAAGTGGTCGCTCTGGAAGCTGGGGGTGTCGGCCGCCCGCTGCAGGTCGAGGCCGAAGCGGGCATGGGCCAGGAAGAACTGGAGGGTCCACTGGTCCTGGGCGTCCCCGCCGGGGGTCCCGAAGGCCAGGCAGGGCTCGCCGTCGCGGAGGGCCAGCGAGGGGCTGAGGGTGGTCCGGGGCCGGGTTCCCGGTCGCAGGGAGCTGGCCAGCCCCTCCTCCAGCCAGAGCATCTGGGCCCGGGTGCCGAGGCAGAAGCCGAGGCCGGGGACGATCGGCGAGCTCTGCAGCCAGCCGCCGCTGGGGGTGGCCGCGACCAGGTTGCCGTGCCGGTCGGCCACGTCGACGTGGCAGGTGTCGCCGAAGGTCGGTTCCCCGGATCCGGCCAGCTCCTCCTCGGTGGCCGGCCCGACCCCGGCCGAGGGCAGGCGCGGGGTGCGCCCGGCCGGCGAGCCGGGGCGCAGCTCCAGCGACGCCTCCTCCCCGGCCAGGGCCCGGCGGTCGCCGGCGTAGGCGGGGTCGAGCAGCCCGTCGACGGGCACGTCGAAGGCGGCCGGGTCGCCGTACCAGGCCTCGCGGTCGGCGAAGGCGAGCTTGGCGCACTCGGCCAGCGTGTGGACGTAGGTGGCGCTGCCCAGGCCCATCGCCTCCAGGTCGAAGCCCTCCAGCAGCCGCAGCTGCTGGAGCAGGACCGGGCCCTGGCCCCACGGGCCGGTCTTGCAGACCGTCCAGCCGTGGTGCCCGGCCGACACCGGCTCCTCGACCGTCGCCCGCCAGCCGGCCAGGTCGTCGCCGTCGAGCAGCCCCCGGTGGCGGCGGCCGCTCACGTCCATCACCTCGGCGCCGGCCAGGTAGCCGGCGATCGCCTCGGCCACGAAGCCCTCGTAGAAGACGGCCAGGGCGGCCTCGATCTGGCCGTCCCGGTCCGGCGAGGCCGCCTCGGCCTCCTCCAGCAGGCGCCGCCAGGTCGCGGCCAGGGCCGGGTTGCGCAGCCGCCCGCCCGGGGCCGGGACGCCGTCGGCCAGCCACACCTCGGCCGAGGACGGCCACTCGGCCCGGAACAGCCGCTCCATCGCCCCGATGGCCCCGCCGACCCGGGGCACGGCCGGGAACCCGGCCCCGGCGTAGCCGATGGCCGGCTCCAGCACCTCGCGCAGCCGCAGCGTGCCGTGGTCGCGCAGCAGCAGCATCCAGGCCCCGAAGGCCCCGGGCACACAGGCGGCCAGCAGCCCGGTCCCCGGGATCAGGTCCAGGCCCAGATCGGCGAACCGCCCGATGGTGGCCGCGGCCGGGACCGGCCCCTGCCCGTTGACCACCAGCACCCGCCCGTGGGTGGCCGGCGCGGCCAGGATCGGCACCTCGCCCCCGGGCCCGTTCAGGTGCGGCTCGACCACCTGGAGCACGAACCCGGCCGTCACCGCGGCGTCGAAGGCGTTGCCTCCCCGCTCCAGCACCGCCATCCCCGCCGCCGAAGCCAGCCAGTGGGTCGAGGACACCATGCCGAAGGACCCACGCAGCTCGGGTCGGGTCGCGAACACGCCCTAAGCATAACCACCGGCGGCCTATTCGCTTGCGGGTTTGGCCGGGGCACGCCGATGATCGGTGGACCAGCCGCGAACAAGGACCCGTTCGATCATGCTCCGCGTTGTCGATCTGACCGTTGAGGTCGGGCATCGTCTGCTCGTCGCCGAGGCGAGCTTCACGGTCGCGCCCGGGGACGTGGTCGGGCTGGTCGGGCCCAACGGGGCCGGCAAGACCAGCCTGCTGCGGGCGGTGACCGAGCGGGCCACCTCGAGGCGGGACCCGGCGGTCAGCCTGGTCGGGGAGCTGGCCTGGCTGCCCCAGGAGTCGCCGCCGACCACGGCCTCGACCGGGCTGGCCCGGCTGCTGTCGGCCCGGGGGCTGGACCAGGCCCGCCAGGAGCTGGAGGAGGCGCGGCGCAAGATCGACCAGAGCGCCGACGACCGGGCCCGCGACCGGGCCATCAAGCGGTTCTCGGGGCTGCAGGAGCGGTTCGAGGTCGCGGGCGGCTACCGGGCGGAGTCCGAGGCCCGGCGGGTCGCGGCCGGGCTGGGGATCCCGGCCGGTGGGCTCGACCGGCCGCTGTCGGGGCTGTCCGGTGGCGAGCGGCGCCGGGTCGAGCTGGCCCGGGTGCTGCTCAGCCAGGCGACCACGCTGCTGCTGGACGAGCCCACCAACCACCTGGACGCCGACGCCAAGCGCTGGCTGGCCGGGTTCCTGGCCGACTTCTCCGGCGGCATCCTGCTCGTCTCCCACGACCTGCCCCTGCTCGACCGCGACGTCACCGGGGTGCTGGTGCTCGACCCGATGACCGCCTCGATCGAGACCTACAAGGGCACCTGGACCCAGTACCTGGCCGCCAGCGAGGTCCGGGCCCGGTCCGAGGCCAAGGAGCGCAAGGTCCTGGAGCGCGACATCAAGCGGCTCTCGACCTTCGTCGAGAAGTACCGCCACTCCAACGAGACCATGGCCCGCCGGGCCATGGTCACCGAGCGCCGGGTCGAGAAGATGAAGGCCAACCTGACCCCCGAGCGCAGGTCGGGGCGGAAGGTGGCGGTCCGCTTCCCCGACCCGCCGCCGTCGGGCCGCTTCCCGCTGGACGCGGTCGACCTGTCCCGCTCCTACGGCGGCCCGCCGGTGTTCAAGCACGTCAGCTTCGACCTCCAGCGGGGCGAGCGCCTGCTGGTCCTGGGGCTGAACGGGGCCGGCAAGACCTCGCTGCTGCGCATCCTGGCCGGGATCGACACCCCCGACGAGGGCGAGGTCCGCCTCGGCCACGGGGCCGAGCTCGGCTACTACGCCCAGGAGCACGAGGGCCTCGACCCGGCGGCCACCGCCATGGAGTCGCTCCGCGAGGTCGCCAAGGCCCCCGACGACCTGCTCCGGGGCGTCCTCGGCCACTTCCTGCTCGGCGGCGACCAGGCCCACCAGCCGACCCGGACCCTGTCCGGGGGCGAGAAGACCAAGCTCGCCCTGGCCCGCCTGGTCCTGGGCCGCCACAACGTCCTGCTCCTGGACGAGCCGACCAACAACCTGGACGTCCAGGCGGTCGAGGCCGTCCGCTCGGCCCTGGAGACCTACAAGGGCTCGGTGGTCCTGGTCAGCCACGACACCCCCTTCGTGCAGAGCTTCGAGCCCGACCGGGTCCTGCTCATGCCCGACGGCGCCCTCGACGTCTGGAGCGAGGACTACCTGGACCTGGTGGCCCTCGACTGACCCCGGGGTGGGAGGACGGCCGTGGCCACCGTGACCATCCTGGGCGCCGGGGCCATGGGCAGCGCCCTGGCCACCCCGGCGGTGGCCGCCGGCAACCGGGTGCGGCTCTGGGGGACCTGGCTGGACGACGGCATCCTGGCCGAGCTGCGGGCCGGCCGGCCCCACCCCCGGACCGGTGTGCCCGTCGACCACCGGGTCGAGCTGCACGACGCCGGCGGCCTGGCCGCCGCCCTGGACGGCGCCGACCTGGTCGCGCTGGCGATCAGCTCCGAGGGCGTGCTCGAGGTGGCCCGCCGGGCGGCCGCCGCCGGGCTGGCCCCCGGGACCCCGCTGCCGCTGTGCACCAAGGGGTTCGGGCGCCGGCCGGACGGGCGGGTCGAGCTGCTGCCCGCGCTGCTGGCGCCGGTCCTCCCCGGGCCGGTGGTCGCCGTGGGCGGCCCCTGCAAGGCCAACGAGGTCGCGGCCGGGCGGCCCACGGCGGCGGTGTTCGCCGGCGCCGACGGGGCGGCCGTGGAGCGGTGCGCGCTGGCCCTGGCCACCCCCGCCTACCGGGTCGAGCGCAGCCGCGACCTCGACGGGGTGGAGGCGGCCGCGGCCACCAAGAACGTCTACGCGATCGCCGTCGGCGTCTGCCACGGCCTCACCGAGGCCGGCGGCGAGCCCTGGCACGACCTGGCCGCCGCCACCTTCACCCAGGCCGTGGCCGAGATGCGTCGCCTGGCGGTGGCCCTCGGGGGCCGCGAGGAGACCGTGCTCGGCCTGGCCGGGGTCGGCGACCTGGAGGTCACCTCGCTGTCCGGGCGCAACCGGGTGTTCGGCACCAGGGTCGGCCGGGGCGAGCCGCCGTCCGAGGCCCTGGCCGCCATGGCCGCCGCCGGCCAGACGGTCGAGGGCGTCCCCGCGGCCCGCCTGGCCCGCGAGCTGGCCGCCGACCGCTCGGCCGCGCTGCCGCTGCTGGCGGCGGTCAACCGCATCCTCGACGGCCACCCCGACCCGGCCGGCCTACTCGCCGGGGCCGTCCTCCCCCGGTGACGGCGCCGGCAGGCGGCCGGTCCGGCGCAGGCTCTCGCGGAGCAGGAACTCGATCTGGGCGTTGACGCTGCGCAGGTCGTCGGACGCCCAGCGCTCCAGCGCGTCGTAGAGGCGCCGCTCGATGCGCAGCGGGTAGACCTTGCGGTCGGCCATGGGCCGCTCAGGTGTAGAGGGAGCCGCTGTTGACCACCGGTTGGGCACCCCGGTCGCTGACCAGCACGACCATCAGGTTGGAGACCATGGCCGCCTTGCGCTCCTCGTCCAGCTCCACGATGTCCCGCTCGTTGAGGCTGTTCAGGGCGTGGTCGACCATGCCGACGGCTCCCTCGACGATCCGCTGGCGGGCGGCCACGATGGCGTCGGCCTGCTGGCGGCGGAGCATGTCGGCGGCGATCTCGGGGGCGTAGGCGAGCCGCCGCAGCCGGGTGTCGAGCACCGCAACCCCGGCGACGTCGAGCCGCTCCTGGAGATCGGCCTGGAGGGTGGCGATCACCCGGTCGGCCGCCCCTCGCAGCGACTCCTGGCCCTCCTCGTAGCTGTCGTAGGGGAACACGCTGGCCACGTGGCGCACGGCCGTCTCCGCCTGGATGTCCACGAAGCCGTCGTAGTCCTCGACGTCGAAGGCGGCCTGGGCGGCGTCGGTGACCTGCCAGGTGATCACGGCCGAGATCTCGATCGGGTTGCCGTTGGCGTCGTTGACCTTGAGCTCGTCGGTGTCGAGGTTGCGGATCCGCAGCGACAGGTTGCGCCGGTTGGTCAGCGGGTTGACCCAGTGGAACCCCGAGCGCCCGACCGTGCCCAGGTAGCGGCCAAGGAACACGGCCACCTTGGCCTGGTTGGGCTGGACGATGATGAAGCCGTTGAGGGCCACCACCAGCAGCAGGCCGAGCAGCACGGCCCCGGCGACCCCGGCCCAGGACACCGCGTCCCCGGTGAGCGAGGTGAGCAGCAGGGCGGCCACGGCCGCGGCCAGCAGCAGCCAGATGGCCGCCGCGGGGATGCCGGGGATAGTGGGGATGTGGCGGTCGCGGGTGGCCATGCCGACCTCCGTGATACGAGAGTGATATCACTCTTATATCACAGGACAACGAAGGGGGCCGAGGGGTCCCCCCGGAACCCCTCGGCCCGCCCGGCCCCCCGGCCTCCAGGCTGTCGGTGCCACCGCGTGGCGCCGCCCGGGACGTGGCCGGCTCGCTAGGTGTTCGTCCCGGCGCCTCGATCGGTTCATTCGACCGCGGGATCGACTTCTTTAGGTCGCGAACCGCTCAACCCGGCCCCCGGGCCATCCGATGGCAGGGGGGTCCGTCCCCGATCCCTGGAGCGCGCCGTGGAGCTGGTCTTCCCCGAGGAGCAGGCCGTCCAGCTGCTGCGGGCGGCCGAGGAGCAGGACGTGGCCGCCGGGGGGGTCTTCTCGGCCGGACCCGGCGGCGTCCAGGTCTGGAGCGAGCCCTGGAACGGCGACGGCGGCACCAGCGGCAGCAGCGTCCAGCTGGGCAGCGTCGAGTGGACGGCCAACGCCCCCACCCGGTCCTACATCACCATCCACCGCTGCCGGGTCACCCGGGCCGGCCAGGCCCGCGGGATCGAGCCCGCCGACCTGCTCAAGCGGGTCCTCGACCTGGCCGGCCTGCCCCACGCCGCGGCCAGGGCCAATCTGGCCGCGGCCGAGCCCAGCTAACCCTCCGAACCGGGCGCGGCGCTGGTACCCTCGCGTCGTCCCTGTCCCCGTCCGGAGGTTTGCTCAATGGCCGAGGCGAACCTGGTCCCCATCGTCATCGAGCAGACCAGCCGTGGCGAGCGCTCGTTCGACATCTTCTCCCGACTGCTCAAGGACCGGATCATCTTCCTGGGCACCCCGATCGACGACACCATCGCCAACCTGGTCATGGCCCAGCTCCTGCACCTGGAGAGCGATGACCCGGACAAGGACATCTCGATCTACATCAACTCGCCCGGCGGGTCGATCACCGACCTGCTGGCCATCTACGACACCATGCAGTACGTCAAGCCGGACGTCTCCACCATCTGCATGGGCATGGCCGCCTCGGCGGCCGCGGTGATCCTGGCCTCGGGCACCAAGGGCAAGCGCTACGCCCTGCCCCACTCGACCATCCTGATCCACCAGCCGTCGGGCGGGGCCCGCGGCCAGTCGGCCGACATCGAGATCCAGGCCCGCGAGATCCTCCGCCTGCGCAAGCTGCTGGACGAGATCATGGCCAAGCACACCGGTCAGGACGTGGAGAAGATCGCCAAGGACACCGACCGCGACTTCATCATGTCGGCCGACCAGGCCCTCGAGTACGGCATGGTCGACGAGATCATCACCGCCCGCCAGGTCGTGCCCGTGATCGGCTCCAGCTCCGCCCCGGCCGGCGTGTCCCGGCCGTCCGGCGACGGCGCCGGTCCCGAGCCGACGGCCGCGCCCCCGGCCTCCTGACCTCGTCTCCTCCCCGGGGAGGAGACGACGATCGTCGCCGGGCAGGATGACCCGCCCGGCCGGGCACGCTACCGTCGGGGTATGCGCGCGCCTGGGTCCCTGCTCCGACGGGTGCGGGAGCTGCACCCGATGGTGGCCGACGGGCTGCTGGCGGCCCTGCTCACCGCGATCGCCCTGCCGATGCTGTTCCTGCCCAGCGAGAACTTCGAACGGTTGTATGCGGCCGGCTTCCGCGACCCGGGCCCGCTGGCCGTGCTGCTCACCCTCTGCCAGACGGTGCCGGTGGCCTGGCGGCGGCGGGCCCCCTACGCCGTCCTGGCCGCGACCACGGCCGCCGCCACCACCCACATGGCCCTCGGGTACAAGCCGACCTTCGCCGAGGCGGCCATGGTGGTCTCGCTCTACACGGTGGCCGCCCACCGGCCCCGGCGCCAGGCGCTGCTGGCGGCCGGCCTGTTCAGCGTGGCCATGGTCGGCTACGGGATCGTCGCCGACCAGCTGTACCCGAGCTCGATCGAGGACAGCCTCCAGGCCTGGGTGCTCACCTTCATCCAGTTCGGAGCCGCCTTCTTCCTCGGCGACCTCCAGAAGCGGCGGCTGGCCTATATGGCCAAGCTCGAGGCGCTCAACGCCCAGCTGGCCACCGAGCAGGAGCTGCGGTCGCGCTGGGCGGTGGCCGAGGAGCGGGCCCGGATCGCCCGCGAGCTGCACGACGTGGTCGCCCACTCGGTCAGCGTGATGGTGGTCCAGGCCGGGGCGGCCCGGCGCACCCTGGCCACCAGCCCCGCCCAGGCCACGACCGCCCTCGGCCAGATCGAGTCGACCGGCCGCCAGGCCCTGGTCGAGATGCGGCGACTGCTCGGGCTCCTGCGCGACGGCGACCACGACGCCGCCCTCGCCCCCCAGCCGGGCCTGGCCCACCTGGAGTCGCTGGCCGAGGCGGCCCGCGAGGCCGGCCTGCCCGTCGAGGTCGAGGTCGAGGGCGAGCCGCGGCCCCTGCCGGCCGGGGTCGACCTGTCGGCCTACCGGATCGTGCAGGAGGCCCTGACGAACTCGCTCAAGCACGCCGGCCGGGCCCGGGCCAGGGTCCGCGTCTGCTACGGCCGCGAGGCCCTGGAGGTCCAGGTGTTGGACGACGGGACCGGCCTTCCCGTCCAGGCCCGGGATGGCGGCGCCGGGCTGGCCGTGGTCCGGCTCCGGCCCGGCGGCCTGCTTGAGGTCACCGACCCGGTCGCCCCGGCGGCCGGCGGCGGCAATGGGCTGATCGGCATGCGGGAGCGGGTGGCCATGTTCGGCGGCAGCCTCGAGGCCGGTCCCCGCCCCGGCGGCGGCTACCGGGTCGCGGCCCGTCTGCCCCTCGACAGCCGTTGATCCGGGTCCTGATCGCCGACGACCAGCCGCTGATGCGGACCGGGTTCCGGATGATCCTGGACGCCGAGCCCGGCCTGGAGGTGGTCGGGGAGGCGGCCGACGGCCACGAGGCGGTCCGGCTGGCCGGCCACGTCCGGGCCGACGTGGCCCTGATGGACGTCCGCATGCCCGGCATGGACGGGATCGAGGCGACCCGCCGCCTGGCCGGCGAGGGCGTCCAGGACCCGGTCCGGGTGCTGATCCTGACCACCTTCGACCTCGACGAGTACGTCCTGTCGGCCCTGCGCGCCGGGGCCAGCGGGTTCCTGCTCAAGGACGTCCCCCCCGAGGACCTGGTCGACGCCATCAAGGTCGTGGCCGCCGGCGACGCCCTGCTGGCCCCGTCGGTGACCAGGCGCCTGCTCGACCGCTTCGCCGCCAGCCTCCCCGACCCGGCGGCCGCCCGGCCGGCCGCCCTCGACACCCTCACCGCCCGCGAGCTCGAGGTCCTCGGCCTGGTCGCCCGGGGCATGTCCAACGCCGAGATCGCCGAGCACCTGGTCGTCAGCGAGACCACCGTCAAGACCCACGTCGGCCGCCTCCTCTACAAGCTCGACCTCCGCGACCGCGTCCAGGCGGTCGTGCTCGCCTATGAGACCGGCATCGTGAAGCCGGGCACCACCTGACGGCACGGCCGGCTAGGCCGCGAGGCCGTCGAGCTCCTCGAGGCTGGGCGCCCCGCGGATCGACGGGCTGAGGGTGCCCCAGACGGCCAGCACCAGGCCGAAGGCGGCGAAGACGGCGACCGCGGCCCGGGCCGGCACGTTGTCGAGCAGTACCCCGGCGACGAGCGGGCCGAGCGGCGCGATCAGCAGCGAGGTCGTGCTCCAGATGGACTCGACCCGGCCGATCAGCCGGTCGGGCGTCATCGCGATCCGGTAGCCGTGGACCACCGAGTCGGTCGAGGGGATGGCCAGGGCGGTGGGCAGGATGGCCGCGACCAGCACGTACACGTCCGGCCAGATCAGGAACAGGCCGCAGCCGGTCCAGGTCCACAGCTCCAGCACCAGCACCCCCCGGACCGGGAGGAGCCGGCGGACCAGCGGCGACAGAAACGAGCCGAGCAGCAGGCAGGCGCCGAAGACCGCCAGCAGCAGGCCGACCCGGCCGCCCGACAGCCCCTGGCGGCGGCCCAGGACCACGACCGCGAGCAGCACGCCGGGGCCGATGAAGTTGGCCAGCCCGAACAGGAACGCGCAGGTCCGCAGGAACCGGTGGCCCCAGACGAAGCGGGCCCCCTCGGCCAGGCGCGAGCGCAGCGACGAGCGGTCGGGCGCACGCTCCTGCTGGAACGGCGTCCGCATGGCCAGCAGGGACACCGTCGAGAAGGCGTAGGAGACGACGTCGACCAGGAACGGGAGCACCCGGGCGAGCGTGAACAGCGCCCCCCCGAGCGGCGGGCCGGCCAGCCAGACCACGGCCATCCGACCGGAACGGGCCCCGGCGGCGCCGGGCAGCTGCCGCACCGGCACCACCGCGCGCAGGGCGCCGGCCTCGGCGGCGTGGAACAGGGCCGCGCCGCTGCCCTCGACGAAGGCGACCAGCGGGATCATCCAGAAGGCGAGCCGGTCGGACAGGATCGCCACGACCAGGCACCCGACCGCGAGCACGCGGACGGCGTCGGCCCCGATCATCAGCCGCCTGCGGTCCCAGTGGTCGGCCATCACGCCGGCCGGCAGCGCCAGCACCGTCGAGGACAGGGCCCGCGCGAACGCGACCACCCCCGCCTTGGCCGCCGACCCGGTCAGCGCCAGCACCAGCAGCGGGTAGGCGATCAGCCCCGACTGGGTGCCGATGCCCGACAGCAGCTGTCCGGTCTGGAGGAGCAGGAAGTCCCGGTTGCGCCGCAGGGGAACCGCGGTCACGCGTCGATCGGCTCGACCGTGACGCCCCGCCCGGTGAGCCAGGCCTCGGCCCGGTCGAGCTGGTCGGCCGGGCCGGAGAGCTCGAGCAGGAACCAGGCGACGCCGGACTCGACGTCGACGTTGGCCCGGCGGACGTTGACCACGGCGGTGGTCGTCCTGACCAGGTCGTGGAGGATCGGCTGGTGGACCAGCTCCGGGGGGAGGGTGCAGTGGACCAGCCGCCTCATGGGGCCGGCCCCTGTGGGAGGCTGGCGTTCATGGACCCGGAGCGGAAGCCCTCCAGGTCGAGGGTGACCCAGGTGAAGCCGAGCTCGCGGAGGCCGGCGACCAGCCGGGCCCGGCGCTCGGGCTCGACCAGGCCGGCCAGGGCGTCGGGCGGGACCTCCACCCGGGCCAGGTCGCCGTGGTCGCGGACCCGGAGCTGGGCCAGGCCGAACGAGCGCAGCAGGGCCTCGGCCCGCTCGACCCGGGACAGGCGGGCCGGGGTGACCTGGATCCCGTAGGCGATCCGGGAGGCCAGGCAGGCCGCGGCCGGCTTGTCGGCGGTGCGCAGGCCGCGGCGGCGCGACGCCTGGCGGACCTCGGCCTTGGACAGCCCGGCCGCGACCAGCGGGGTGAGCACGCCGTGGGCCGCCGCCGCCCGCTGCCCGGGGCGGTGGTCGCCCAGGTCGTCGGTGTTGGTGCCCACGGCCAGGGCCAGGCCCTCGGCGCCGGCCAGGGGGCCGAGGACCTCGAACAGCTCGTCCTTGCAGAAGAAGCAGCGGTCGGGGCCGTTGCGCAGGTAGCCGGGGCGCTCGCCCTCGTGGGTGGCCACGACCAGATGGCGGGCCCCCAGCTCGGCGGCCAGGGCCCGGGCGTCGTCGAGCTCCCGCTCGGGCAGGCTGGGCGAGACCCCGGTGGCCGCCACCGCCCGCTCGCCCAGGGCGTCGGTGGCCGCGGCCAGCAGGAAGGCCGAGTCGGCCCCGCCCGAGAACGCCACCATCACCCCGCCGGTGGCGGCGAGATCCCGCCGCAGGGCGGCCAGCTTGGCGTCCAGCTCGTCCATGACCTGGTTCATGAATGGACAGTCTAGGACCAAGGCGAACGGCGGCCCCCGGAGGGACCGCCGCTCGCGTGGAGCTGGACCTAGAAGTCCATGTCGGCACCGCCGCCGGGCATGGCGGGGGCCTTCTCCTTCTCCGGCTTGTCGGCCACGACGGCCTCGGTGGTCAGGAACAGGCCGGCGATCGAGGTCGCGTTCTGCAGCGCCGAGCGCACGACCTTGGCCGGGTCGACGATCCCCGACTTGAACATGTCGGTGTACTCGCCGGAGGCCGCGTTCAGGCCGTGGCCCGGGTCGAGGCTGCGGACCTTCTCGACCACCACGCCGCCCTCGAGGCCGGCGTTGAAGGCGATCTGCTTGAGCGGCTCCTCCAGCGCCTTGCGCACGATCGACGCCCCGGTCGCCTCGTCACCGGTCAGGTCGTGCTTGGTCAGGGCATCCTGGACCCGCAGCAGGGTCACGCCGCCGCCGGGGACGATGCCCTCCTCCACCGCCGCGCGGGCGTTGGAGACGGCGTCCTCGATGCGGTGCTTCTTCTCCTTGAGCTCGACCTCGGTGGCCGCGCCGACCTTGATCACGCCGACGCCCCCGGCCAGCTTGGCCAGCCGCTCCTGGAGCTTCTCGCGGTCGTAGTCGGAGTCGGTGTTGTCGATCTCGGCCCGGATCTGGTTGACCCGGCCCTTGATGTCCTCGGCGTCGCCCTGGCCCTCGACGATGGTGGTCTCGTCCTTGGTGACGACCACCTTGCGGGCCCGGCCGAGCAGGTCCATGGTCACGTTCTCGAGCTTGAGGCCGACCTCCTCGGAGATGACCTGGCCGCCGGTGAGGGTGGCGATGTCCTGGAGCATGGCCTTGCGGCGGTCGCCGAACCCGGGGGCCTTGACGGCGGCGCTCTTGAAGGTGCCGCGGATCTTGTTGACGACCAGGGTGGCCAGGGCCTCGCCCTCGACGTCCTCGGCCAGCACCACGATCGGCTTGCCGCTCTGCATGACCTTCTCCAGCACCGGGAGCAGGTCCTTGACGGCCGAGATCTTGGAGTTGGCGATCAGGACGTAGGGGTCGTCGAGGACCGCCTCCATCCGCTCGGGGTCGGTGACGAAGTAGGGCGAGATGTAGCCCTTGTCGAAGCGCATGCCCTCGACCGTCTCGAGCTCGATGCCGAAGGTGTTGGACTCCTCGACGGTGATGACGCCTTCCTTGCCGACGACGTCCATCGCCTTGGCGATGACCTCGCCGATCTCGGGGTCGCCGGCCGACACGCTGGCCGTGTGGGCGATCTCGTCGCGGGTCTCGATGTCCTTGGCCTGGTTCTTGATGGCCTCGACGGCCAGCTCGGTGGCCTTCTCGATGCCGCGCTTGAGGCTCATCGGGTTGGCCCCGGCGGCCACGTTGCGCAGGCCCTCGCGGACCAGGGCCTGGGCGAGCACGGTGGCGGTGGTGGTGCCGTCACCGGCGATCTCGTCGGTCTTCTTGGCCACCTGCTTGACCAGCTCGGCCCCGATCTTCTCCCACGGGTCCTCGAGCTCGATCTCGTTGGCGATGGACACGCCGTCGTTGGTGATCGTGGGCGCGCCCCACTTCTTCTCCAGGACGACGTTGCGGCCCTTGGGGCCCAGCGTCACCCTCACGGCGTCGGCGAGCTGGTTCATCCCCCGCTCGAGGGCACGCCGGGCGTCCTCCTCGAAGGCGATGATCTTGGGCATCGTGCGGCTACCTCCCCTGTTCGGATGGCTTGCCTGGGAACTAGTCTCCGTCTGGCAATCCCGGATGTTAGCACTCAGGATGGTCGAGTGCTAAGTCCAGTGCTATCACGCCGCTCGGCCCGAAGTCCAGCCTGGAAGGAGCGCCGCATGAGGATCGCCGTGGTCGTGTTCGAGGGGTTCGACGAACTGGACGCCATCGGCCCCCTGGAGGTGCTGCGCAACGCCGCCACCATGGGCGACGCCGACCTCCAGGTGGACCTGGTCGCGCTCGACCGGGCGGCCGAGGTGACCGGCTCCCACGGCCTCCGGGTCCGGCCCGACGGCCGGCTCGACCCGGAGGCGACCGACCTGCTGGTGATCCCGGGCGGGGGCTGGAACGACCGCGCCCCCAAGGGGGCCAGGGCCGAGGCCGAGCGGGGCGAGCTGCCGGCGGCGATCGCCGCCGCCCACCGGGCCGGGGCGGTGGTCGCCACCGTCTGCACCGGGGCCATGCTGGCCACGGCCGCCGGCCTCACCCAGGGCCGCCCGGCCGTGACCCACCAGGGCGCCATCGATGATCTGCGGGCCGCCGGGGCCGAGGTCAAGCAGGCCAGAGTGGTCGACGACGGCGACCTGGTCACCGCCGGCGGGGTCACCTCCGGCATCGACATGGCCCTGTGGCTGGTCGAGCGCCACTTCGGGGCCGACCTGGCCGACGCCGTGGCCGCCGAGATCGAGCACCAGCGCTCGGGCGAGGTCTGGCGGGCTAGGCCCGGGCCGCCGCCCGGTCGCTGAGGGCCCGGCGGGACAGCTTGGGCCAGGCCGGGACCGCGTCGGCGTAGCGGCGCGACGAGCCATAGACCAGCAGGGCGAGCATGACCCCGTAGACCGGCAGGTGCCCGATCAGCTCGGTCCGGCCCAGGAAGAACAGGGTCGCGTTGAAGGGGATGCCGGCGACGATGACCGCCACCTGGGGCAGGCGGCCGGAGATCAGCAGCAGCCCGAACAGCAGCTCGATCGCCCCGGCCAGCCGGATGAAGGCGTCGTCGCTCAGGGGGATGCCGACCAGGTCGAACAGGTCGAAGGCGGGGTAGTTGCCGATGAACTCCCGGGCCAGGGCCGGGTTGGCGAACTTCTCGCTGAAGGCCAGCACCACCAGGGCCAGCCCGGCGCAGACCCGCAGGGCGAAGATGGCCAGGGCCGCCGTCTCCCCGGAGGGCTCCACCGCCCCGTACCGGTCCCGGCTGGGCGGGAGCACGACCAGGAACAGGGCGATGCCGAGCAGGTCGATCGCCTCCAGCATGGCCACCGGCCCGGCCAGCACCGCCGCCAGCGGCCCCAGCAGCAGCGTCACCAGCCCGGCGGGCCGCAGCCAGGCCCCGGTGATGAACCACACCCCGAGCAGCCCCTCGGCGAAGGCGATGGCCGCCCCCCCGGGAACGTCCTCGAGCGAGAGGTTCGGGGCCAGGTACGCGTCCTGCACGGCCAGCGACAGCAGCGACACGCCGAGGTGGATCCCGAGCAGCCGCGGGATCCACGGCGCCAGCCGCCCCAGCGGCTCGAGGAACGGCAGCTCCGGCCGCGGCATCCGCCCCCCGACCACGTGCCAGACCAGCGCCGCCACCGCCACGCCCACGATCAGCACCAGCGACGGCGCCTCCAGGGCGAACCCCCAGTCGGCATCGAACGCCTCCGGGTCGTCGACGAACCACTTCTCATGCGCCAGCGGCAGCGACGGCACACCCACCTCCCCGGCTCACCTGGTCCAAAGAGGTTTGACCAGAATCGAGCCCCTGTAACCTCCGGGAGGCCGCGCCTCAGCGCCTCCAGAACCCAGGGTCGCGCGGCTGGCCGGGGGCCGGAGCGGCGGGTGGGGCCGGGGCCGCGAAGGCCCGCAGCACGGCCAGCGCCCGTTCGCGCAACCGCTCCAGCCCCGCCCGACCGGGAACCGCCGACCCTTCCCCCGCGACCAGCGCATGGGCCAGCTCGCGCAGCGGCCGCACCTCCTCCTCCACGGCATCCACCGATTCGAGGTCGGCCACCAGCGCCTCCACCCCCACCCGGACCATCCCGAGCCGCCGCCCGAGGTCCCCGGCGCCCGCGCCTGGGGCGGTGGGGAGCACCCGTGGGAGAGGGCGATCGTGCTCGAGCAGGGTCGCGAGCTGGGCGGCCCGGCGGCGGTAGGGGGCGAGGTCGGCGCCGCCGAGCGGGTGGGAGGCGGGCAGCGCGGAGCGGCGGCGACCCGAGCGGCCCGGGCGGCCGGGGCCGACCCGGCCGGGAACGGCACCGAGGCGGGCGTCGAGCTTGCCGCGAGGGCCGCGGGGCCCGCCGACCCGGCCGGCGAACGGCCCGGCGGCCTGGAGGCCACCGGCGGACATGCTGGCCGCCGGCATGGCCGCGACGGCCAGCCCGGCCTGCTCGAACATGGCCCACCCGGCGGGCGCCTCCACCGGCTGCAGGACCCGGTGGACGACCCCACCCTCGTTGACCACCTCCACGTCGGCGGCCACGAACGCGGTGAAGCGGCACAGCACCCCGAACCGGAGCGAGGTCTCGACGATGCGCCGCTCCAGCTCCCGGTCGGGCGACGGGTCGGTGGCGTAGCGGTCCTCCAGGTCCCGCAGGTGGGCCCGGGCCCAGGTGGCGGTCAGGGCGGGCGACCCGCCGCGGGTCGCGGCCACGGTCGCCGACCACGGCCGCCCGGCGGCGTCCCGCCCACGGACCACGATCGCCCCGCCCGGGTCGCCCTCGAACCGGCCGCTGACGACCAGCGGCGACCCGGCGAACACATCGGCCAGCTGCCGCGGGGCCAGCGATGCCCGGTCCACGTCCAGCCCGGCCGGCTCCAGCTCCAGGCCGGTCAGGACCGGCGCCCCGATGCGCCGGTGGACCCGCTCCATCACCGCGTCCAGCCGGTCCTCGGACTCGACCAGCTCGCAGGCGCCACCCCCGAGCCCGGCCAGCCGCTTGAGGAAGCCCTCGTTCACGGCGGTGTCGACCCCGACCGTGTAGACGCGCACCCCGCCCAGCCGCGGGGCGAGCAGCCGCAGGAGCTGGTCCTCGTTGCCGACCTGCCCGTCGGTGACCAGCACCAGCGCCAGGTCGCGCCCGGCCGGCTCCCCGCCCGCCGGTCCCGCGAGCAGGTCGAGCGCCCTGGTCAGCGGGGCCGCCATCTCGGTGCCCCCGCGGGCCTCCAGCCGGGAGAGGAACTCGACCGCCTGGAAGCGGGCATGGTCGGTGGCGGGCTGCAGGCCGTTCCCGTCCGCCGGGGGGGCCTCGATCACGTTGTCGAAGGCGAGCAGCGCGAAGCGGTCGCGCCCGGTGAGCGAGTCGACCATCCGGGCGACGGCGCGCCGGGCGGCCACCATCTTCCAGCCGCCCATGCTGCCCGACCGGTCGAGCACGAAGACGAGGTCGCGCGGGGGAACGACGTCGGCCCCGACCGGCGGCAGCAGGGTCAGGGCGAAGGTCCCGCGCCCGCCCTCGGCGTCCTCGGCGGCGGTCAGCGCCGTCGACACCGCCGACGAGCCGGTCTGGAGCCGGAGCACGAAGTCGCGGTTGGCCCGCTCCCCCGGCTCGGCCCTGACCGTCCTGATGCCGTCCCGCTCCTCCTCCACCACCGTGTGCAGGCTGGAGCGGACCGCCCCGAGCTCGAGACCGGCCGGGTCGATCTTGACCCTGATCGACAGGTCGACCGGGTTCGGGAAGCCGGGCAGCAGCACCGGCGGGGTGATCCTGGAGGCGTCGGGGACCGCGTCGGTGTCAGGCTCGGTGCCCGACCCGACCGGCTCGCCCTCCAGCGGCGTCCCCGGGATGTAGCGGGGCGCCACCACCAGCGGGAACCGGAAGGTGGCCTCGCCCTCGTCCCAGGGCAGCGGGCCGGTCATGACCAGCCGGACCGTGACCCGCTCGCCCGGGAGCAGGTTCCCGACCCGCATGGTGAACACGCCCGGGCGCTCCTCCTCGGCGATCGACGCCCTCCGGCCCTCCCGCACCGCGCTGTCGTAGTCGGCCCTGGCCTGGCCGCGCTCCTTGAGCACGCCCTCGACCACCCGCTCCCCGACCTCCATGCGGAACTCGGTCACGGCCGCCCTGTCCGGCAGCGGGAAGATGTAGCTGGCCTCCAGCGGCTGGTCGAACCGGTTCCCGAACGTCTGGGTGAGCGCGACCCGGGCCACGAGCCCGGTGAGGGTCGCGTCCACGTCGATCGCCTCCAGCGGCAGGTTGCCGCGCTCGGTGGTGATCGCCCCGACCCCAGCCTCCCCGGCCGTCGCCAGCTCGTCGTCGGTCAGCAGCGGCAGCGAGGAGGTCATGGGTGCTCCCTTCGAAGTTCAGGTGGGTCTTCAGGCCGAGGGCCGACCCCGCGGCCCGGGCCTCCGGCCGCCCGGTCGAGCCCGCGTTCCCGGAGCACGGCCAGCAGCGGCCGGGCGGCGTCGAGGATGGCCTGCAGGTCCGCCACGTCCAGCTCCCGCCCCGGCTCCAGCAGCAGGGTCGTTCCCTCCCCGAGGTCCACACCCCGGAGGGTCGCGACCATGGCGACGGGTCCGGCGGCGGCGGGTCCGGCGGCGGCGGGTGCGGGTGCGGGTGCGGCGGGGACGGCGGCGGCCGCGAAGGCGGCGGCCACCGGCCCCCGGGCGCTTCACCGTCGTGACCGGTGGGGCGGGGGCGTCCGGGCTCGACTGCTGGCCACCGCCGCTGGGGGCGAGGGCGGCCAGAGGCGCGGCGGAGGCGGGGGCGGGGTCGGCGACCCGGGCGAGCTGGGTGTCGGTGGCGCCGGCCAGCTCCTGCTGGATGGCGACCAGGGGCAGGCCCTTGGCCTGGAGGCGCTTGACGGCGACGAGCTGGAGGAGGTGGCGGGGGCCGTAGAGGGCCGTCCGGCCGCGATGGGCGACCGGACGGTCGATCAGGCCGATGGTCGTGTACCAGCGGATGGCCCGCCGGTCGGGAACGGCCCGGACCCGCCCGCTGGACTGCCCGGCGTAGCCCACCGCCAGGGCGTCGTCGACCCGCTCCGCGAGCTCGTCAAGCGTCCAGCGTGCTTCCTCCATGCCGCCATGGTGACACTGTCAATTGACACTGTCAACTATCTGACCGGGCGTAGACGATGATGTTGTCGCGGTAGTGGCCGCTGGCCCGGTCGAAGCTCCCGCCGCAGGTGATCAGCCGCAGGACAGGCTGGCGGGTCCGGTTCCAGATGCGCTCGACCGGCAGGGCCTCCTTGGCTCGCCGCTCGACCCGCTCCACCAGGAACGACCTGGCCGCTCCCCCGTCCTGCCCGACCATGATCCGGTCGCCAGGGCGGAGCTCACCGAGCCGGAAGAACACCGCCGGCCCGGAACGGGAGTCGACGTGCCCGACGATCACCGCCGGCCCGGCCTCCCCGGGCCGGGGCCCGAGCTCGTACCAGCCGGCCAGGTCGACCTCGGGCACCTCCATCGTCCGGTCCGGCTGCAGCCCGACCGGCACCACCCGTGCCTCGACCCCGGCCGCCGGGATGGCGATCGACACCGGCCGCGTGACCGTTTCCCGCTCGCTCGCGGCCCGGGTCGAGGGCGCCGCCTCGGCCTCCGGCTGGGCGGCCGGGCGCTGGCACCCGACCAGGACCATGCAGCCGACAAGCAGGACCCCGGCCCACCGGCCCGGCGTCCGCGACACCCGGCAGGGGGTGCGGGCCGGGACGGTCCGCACCCCCTGCGTTGGGGAGCTGGGGTGGCTCGAGGTCACCGGGCGCTCCTGGCCTCGGCGTGGTGCCGGCGGGCGATCACGATGACCAGCAGGGCGAGCACGAGGGCGGCGGCGATCAGGGCCAGGCCGGCGACCAGGTGGGATCCGGCGGTGCCGCCGAGCCCGGCGTCGACGCGCTGCGGGGTCGGGATGGAGTCGTCGACCGACGGGTTGGGGTTCGGGTTGGGGTCGGGGTTCTCGGTCGGGTTGACCAGGTCGTCGGGACCGTTGTCGTCCGGGTTGGGCGGCTGCGGCGGGTCAGGCTGCTCGGTCGGGGGGGCGAGGTCGTCGGGGCCCCAGTCCGGGACGTCGGGCGGGTCCGGGGGCAGGGGCGGCTCGGGGTTCTCGGTCGGGTTGGCGACGTCCTCGGGACCCCACTGCGACGGGTCGGGAGGCTCGGGCGGCTGCGGGTTGCCACCGGGGTTGGCGAGCTGGTTGCTGGTGTCGGGCGCCTGCGGGGAGGCGTGGGCCGCGGCGGCGGGCAGGACGGCCGCGGCCAGCGCGAGCCCAAGGGCGACGAGCAGGGCCCGGCCCCGGACACCGGCCCCGGTCCGGGTGGTGCGGGCCGCCGGGCGGACAGGGGCCGCGGTCCCGGTAGCGGTGGCGCCGATGCTGAGCGGCGCGCCGGTGGGGTCGGCGGCGCTGTGGTGCCGGGTAGGGCTGGCGGTGGGCTGGACGGTCATGGCGACCTCCTTGTGCGACGGGCTGTCGCGGATAGGAGGTCGCGGGCG
>CALGFH010000295.1 GCA_937881255.1 uncultured Actinomycetes bacterium | reverse complement strand
GGCCGTGCGCAAACGCCCGGGGAGGGTCGATCCGGGGGGGATCAGGGGGGGTCAGGGACCCGGGGCCACTCGTGGTGGAGGACGGCGTAGAGCAGATCGTTGGTCCATTCGTCCTTGGACCAGGTGCTCTGGAGCAGGTGGCCTTCGCGGCGCATGCCGACGCGCTCCAGGACCGCGGCCGAGCGGGTGTTGCGGTCGTCGCAGGTCGCGCTGACCCGGTGCTTGCCTCGCTCGATCAGGAGGTAGTGCAGGAGGCGGCGGACCGCCTCGGTGGCGTAGCCGTGTCCGTGGTGCTCGGGGGCGAGGGTGAAGCCGATCTCGGCCTGGCGTGGGTCGTCGGCGGGGACGTGGGCCGCGCAGTCGCCGATCAGCCGGTCGGTGGTCCGCAGGGCGACGGCGAACTGGAACCACTCGCCGGGCGTGTCGGGGTGGATGGTCGCCAGCTCCCGCAGGAACTGGCGGGCCTGGCCGGGCGGGTAGGGCGCCTCCCAGCTCTGGTAGCGGGCGATCTCGGGGTCGGACCGGTAGGCGACGAACGCGTCCAGGTCCTCTGGCCGGAATCGGCGCAGCACCAGCCGCTCCGAGGTCAGTGCCGCGAAGGCGGCATCCATCATCGTCTGCCTCCAGCCGCCGGCGACGGGGTCTGGGCAAGCCTGCGACGGGGATGGTCGCAGAGACCGGCTGGGGCGGCGTTCAACCTGAGGTGGAACGTAAAGGACGGCCTGCCGTCCGGGGGGTCCCGGTAGTCCCCCAACCACCGGTCCACACACCGGACGGCGCGGCCGTCGCTAGGCGAACGTGCTTCCCGCGCCTCCCGTGTCCTCTCGGCCTAGGCCGAAACGGCCTGGGCCGTCCTGCGGGCGGAAGTGGTCCTCTTGGAACGCCCCCCAGCGCCCGTGTGGACCAGCTCCGTGTTCGCCTACCAAGCGTAAGGGGTCGTTCCCGTTCTTGGCTCCCTCGTCGCCAAATCGTTATCAGCCAAAATACCAGATTCGGTCGACGTACCTCATGTCGGACCATGCCGCGCCGTCCGTCCCCCGATCAACCGGCGGGACGCTGGGTCAAAGTGGCCGTAATGGTGGTTTCGTTCCCGCCACGGCTCACGTTGAGGGTGACCTTGTCGCCGGGCTTGTGGGCCCGGATGCTGGCGACCATCTCGCTGTAGTTCGGGACCGCCTGGCCGTCGATGGAGGTGACCAGGTCGCCGGGCCGGAGGCCGGCCTGGGCGGCCGGGCTGTCCGGGGCGACCTCCTGGATGAGGGCGCCGTCCTGGCCGCCGGTGGTGGTCAGCGAGGGGGTCACGCCCAGGTAGGCGGTCTGGATCGGCTTGCCCTGGACGATGGCCGCGGCCGAGGTGGCGGCCAGGTCGATCGGGACGGCGAACCCGATGCCGACGTTGCCGCTGGAACCCTCGCTGGCCGGGCGGATGGCGCTGTTGATGCCGATGACGCGGCCCCGGCGGTCGGCGAGCACCCCGCCGGAGTTACCCGGGTTGATCGGGGCGTCGGTCTGGATGACCTCGCGGCCGTCCTCGAGGACCCGGTCGGTGGAGCTGATGATCCCGGCGGTGACGGTCTCGTTGAGGCCGAAGGGGCTGCCGATGGCGATCGCCAGCTGGCCGACCTGGAGGTCCTGGCCGACGGCGAGCGGCGCCGTGGCCAGACCGGTGCGGTCGACCTTGACCACGCCGACGTCGTTGAGATCGTCGGTGCCGACGACCCGGCCCTCGAGCTTGGTGCCGTCGTACAGCCGGACCTCGACCTCCTCGACCCCGTCGATGACGTGGGCGGCGGTCATGATGTAGCCGTTCCTGTCGTAGACGAAGCCGGAGCCGACGCCGCTCCCGTGGCGGATCTCGACCACGGTGGGCAGCAGGGCCTTGGCGACGGCGGCGGCCGGCTCCTCGCCCGAGGGGGCGGGGGCGGCGGCGACCGGGGCCGGGCCGGCGGCCGGGATGCCGGCGCCGGCCGGCTCGGCGTCGTTGTCGAGCGCCTGGCTGATGCCGAAGCCGGCCGCGAGCAGGACGGCACCGGCCAGCACCCCGGCCAGCCAGCGGGACGGCCGGCGGCCGCGGGGCGAGCCGGCGTCGGCCGACCGCGCGCCCCAGGCGAGGACGGCCGGGTGACCGCCGCCACCCTGGCCCCAGCCGGGCTGGGCCGCGGGCGGCTGGGCACCGGTGGTGTCGCCGGGGCCGTCGTCCCTGGTCAGCCGGGTTCGGGGAGCGGCGGGGGCGTCGTTCCCAGGGGGCTGAGGCCAGGACGCCCCGGGGCTGTCATTGCCGGACGCCTGGGTCCAGGAGGGGCCCTGGGCGGCCTTGGGCTGGGTCCAGCCCGGGCCGGCCTCGGGCGCGGGGGGCTGGGGGCGGTCGGGGGCCGCCGGGGCCTGGCCCCAGGACGCGGACGACTCGCCCCAGGACGGCGGCCAGGGCTCGCCGGCGGCCGCGGGGCGCGGGGACTCGGGCGGAGCGGGTCGCGGGTCGGCGCCGCCGGGGTTGGCGGGGGCGACCTCGTCGCGGGGAAGGGGCTGGGTGTTGGTTTCGGAGTCCGGGGAGCGCGATGGCTCCAGGCCGTCGCGAATGGACATCGGTCGCCTCCTGCGGTCGAACATGGCAAGCCTCGTTGTCGAAGAGGCTAGGCGACCGGCGCTAAAGCACCGGTAAGCCGTTCCTCAAGGCGAGATAAGGGCCGGCCGCCTACTCCGAGGGAGGGCCGAACGACGGCCGGGTGCGGGCCCGTTCGGCGGGAGTGGGGGTGGGGACCGGGGCCGAGGTGACGGCTCCAGGGGGCTGGGTCGGCGCCTCCGCCGAGGGGGTGGTCACGGGAAGCCAGATGACGAAGGAGGAGCCGACGCCGACCTTGGACTGGAGGCGGATGCTGCCGCCGTGGCTCTGGGCGATCTGGCGGACGATGGCCAGGCCGAGGCCGGTGCCGCCGTCGGCGCGGGAACGGGCCTTGTCGGCGCGCCAGAAGCGGTCGAAGACGTGGGGCTGGTCCTCGGGGGCGATGCCGGGGCCTTCGTCGGCGACGGCGATCCAGGCCCGGTCGCCCTCGCTGCCGGTGGCCAGGCGGATGCGGGAGCCGGCGGGGGCGAGGCGGACGGCGTTGTCGAGCAGGTTGGCGACGGCGCGCTTGAGGGCGTCGCGGTCGCCGGTGACGATCACGCCGGGGGCGATCGCCCGGTCGAGGACGATGTTGCGGGCGGCCGCCGGGACCACGAAGTCGTCGCTGGCCTCGGTGACGGCCACGCCGAGGTCGACCGGCTCGTGCTCGAGGGTCGGCTCCTGGCGGCGGGCCAGGGCCAGGAGGTCGTCGACCAGCCGGGCCATGCGGTCGCTGGCCCGCTTGACCACGGTGATGGTGTGGCGCAGGTCGTCGGGGTCGGCGTGGGGGTCGGCCAGGGCGACGTCCACGTTGGTGCGGATGATGGCCAGCGGGTTGCGGAGCTCGTGGGAGGCGTCGGCGGTGAACTGGCGCTGGGCGGCGAAGGCGGCGTCCAGGCGGGCCAGCATGGCGTCGAAGGTGTCGGCGAGCTGCTTGAGCTCGTCCTCGGGCCCGGGCAGCTCGATGCGGCGCGACAGGTCGGTGGCCTGGATGTCGCGGGCCACGGCGGTGATCCGGCCGATCGGGCGCAGCACCCGGCCGGCCACCACCCAGCCGACGCCGAGGCTGGCCACGAACAGCACCCCGAGGGCGCCGAAGGAGTAGTTGCGCAGCTTGGTCAGGGTCTGGGAGTTGACCAGGCGCTCGAACTCGCTCAGGGAGACCAGCCGGATGCACTCGCCGTACTTGCAGACGCGGCCGGCCGACACCGGCTCGCCGCGCAGGGCCATCAGCAGCACCAGGTAGATGGCGGCGACCAGCACCGCGGCCAGGCCGAACAGCACCGCCGAGTACAGCAGGGTGTAGCGGAACCGGATCGACCTGGCCCACTCCGGCAGGCGGTCGACCAGCCAGCCGGGCGGGTTCACGGCAGCTCGCGCAGGCGGTACCCGCGACCGACGACGGTCTCGATCGGCTGGCTGTCGCCCGCGTCGGCCAGCTTGCGGCGGAGCGTCATCACGGTGACCCGGACGGTGTTGGTGAAGGGGTCGGCGTTCTCGTCCCAGACGTGCTCCAGCAGGTCCTCCTGGCTGAGCACCTGCCCCGGCCGGGACATGAAGTAGCGCAGCAGCGCGAACTCCTTGGGCGTCAGGGGCAGCTGCCGGCCGTCGCGGCGGGCGTCGTGGCGGGAGCTGTCGAGCTCGATGTCCCCGACCCGGAGCACGGCCCCGGAGCGGCCGGCGTCGCGGCGCAGCAGGGCCCGCACCCGCGCCTTCAGCTCCTCGAAGTCGAACGGCTTGACCAGGTAGTCGTCGGCGCCCTCGTCCAGGCCGGTGATCCGGTCGCGGGTCGAGTCGCGGGCGGTCAGCATCAGCACCCGGGTCGGCTGGCCGACGTCGTCGGCCCGGATGCGCCGGACCACCTCGATGCCGTCCAGCCGGGGCAGGTTCAGGTCGAGGCAGACCACGTCGTAGTCGTTGACGCTCGCCTTGTCCACGGCCTCGTCACCGTCGTAGGCGACGTCGACGGCGTAGCCCTCCCGACGCAGGCCGCGCGCGATCGCGTCGGCCAGGTCGGCCTCGTCCTCGACGACCAGCACCCGCATGACCTGAATGGTAGCCGCCGGGGCCATCAAGCAGGCGTAAGAGGCCAGCTTGTTAGACTGCCACATGGCCTCCGACACCAATCGGGCCGGAGCCGGCGTCCTCGTGGCCATCGGCGGTGCGGAGGACAAGCTCGGCCACCGGACCATCCTCAACCACTTCGTGCAGCGCGCCGGCGGCCGACGGGCCCGGATCGCGGTGATCGCGACCGCCTCCTCGCTGGGCGACGAGATCCTCGGGCTGTACCGGCAGGTGTTCACCGACCTGGGCGCGGCCGAGGTCATGCCGCTGCGGCCGGCGACCCGCGAGGAGGCCGACGCCCCCGGGCCGGCCGAGACCGTTGACCAGGCCACCGGGGTGTTCATGACCGGGGGCAACCAGCTCCGGCTGTCGATGGTGGTGGCCGGGACCCGGCTCGGGGCGGCCCTGCTGGACGCGCACCGGCGGGGCGCGGTGGTCGGTGGCACCTCGGCCGGGGCGAGCGCCCTGAGCGCCCACATGGTCGCCTTCGGCGGCCCCGGCGAGGTCCCCAAGCAGCGCCTGGCCCACATGTCGGCCGGGCTCGGGCTGCTCCCCGGGGCGGTCATCGACCAGCACTTCAGCCAGCGCAACCGGCTGGGCCGGCTGCTGCTGCTGGTGGCCGAGTCCCCCAGCCAGCTCGGCATCGGCATCGACGAGGACACCGCCGCCGTGATCAGCCCCGACGGCGTGCTCGAGGTGCTGGGCAAGGGCACGGTGACGGTGGTCGACGGGTCCAGGGCCCAGTCGGACGCGTTCGAGGTCAGGGCCAGGCGGCCGGTGCTGGTGTCGGGCGTGGTCCTGCACGCCCTGCCGCCCGGCTACCGCTTCGACCTCGGCGCCCGGGCCCTGCTGCCGCGGCTGCAGGCGATCGCCACGCCCCGGCGGCAGGCCCGCCAGGAGGTGGCCGAGGAGTGGCCGGCGGGACGCCCGGCCAGGCGGCGCCGCGGCAGCGGCGGCGAGGAGCAGGAAGCGTCGCAGTAGGCGGCGAGGAGGAGGCGGCGATGAGCGAGGACCTGGCCGGCGCCCGTGCGGCAGCCCCGCCCGCCGATGGCCGGGCCCCCGACCGGGAGGGTAGCCGCACGGGGGAAGGGACGGGACCGGCTGTCAACAGCCCCCGGCCGGACCTCGAGATCCTGGAGTCCCGCGTCTACCGCGGGCCCAACTACTGGTCCTACGACAAGGCCATCCACCTGCTGGTCGACCTGGGGTCGCTGGAGGACTTCCCCTCCAACCTGCTCCCCGGGTTCACCGACGACCTGCTCGAGCTCCTCCCGGGCCTGGTCGACCACACCTGCGGGGTCGGCCGCAAGGGCGGGTTCGTGGAGCGGCTGCGCGACGGCACCTGGCTGGGCCACGTGGCCGAGCACGTCGCCCTCCAGCTCCAGCGGGAGGCCGGGGGCGAGCAGCGGCGGGGCAAGACCCGCGGCGCCGGCAAGCGCGGCCGCTACAACGTCATCTACGGCTACGGCGACGACCAGGTCGGGCTGGCCGCCGGCCGGCTGGCCGTGCGGCTGGTCAACCACCTGGTCGAGCGCGAGCCCGGCTTCGACTTCGACGCCGAGCTGGAGCGGTTCATCCTCCGGGCCGAGCGGACCGCCTTCGGCCCCTCGACCCAGGCCATCCTCGACGAGGCGGTGGCCCGCGACATCCCCTTCCTGCGGCTCAACGAGCACTCCCTGGTCCAGCTCGGCCAGGGCATCTACCAGCAGCGCATCCGGGCCACCATGACCTCCAAGACCAGCTCGCTGGCGGTCGACGTGGCCGGCGACAAGGAGCTGACGACCCGGCTGCTGGCCGCCGCCGGGCTGCCCGTGCCCCGCTCCTACCCGGTGCGCGACGTCGACGACGCCCGGGCCGCCGCCCGCCGCCTCGGGTTCCCCCTGGTGGTCAAGCCGCTGGACGGCAACCACGGCCGCGGCGTCCACCTCGACCTGCGCAGCGAGGAGGAGGTGGCCGCCGCCTTCCCGGCCGCCCAGGCCGAGGCCAGGCGGGGCTGGGTGCTGGTCGAGACCTATGTCGCCGGCAACGACTACCGGGTGCTGGTGGTGGGCGGGCGGATGGTGGCGATCGCCGAGCGGGTCCCGGCCCATGTGGTCGGGGACGGGGAGCACACCGTGGCCCAGCTGGTCGAGCGGACCAACGCCGACCCGCGCCGCGGGGTCGGCCACGAGAAGGTGCTGACCCGCATCCGGGTCGACCAGGCGGCCGTCGAGCTGGTCCGCGCCCAGGGGTTCGAGCTGGACGACGTGCCCGGAGAGGGCACCATGGTCAAGCTGACCCTGACCGGCAACATGTCGACCGGCGGCATCTCGATCGACCGCACCGACGAGGCCCACCCCGACAACGTGGAGATCGCCGAGGAGGCGGCCCGGGTGGTCGGCCTGGACGTGGCCGGGATCGACTTCATCGCCCCCGACCTGGCCGAGCCGGTGCGCGAGACCGGCGGGGCGATCGTCGAAGTCAACGCGGCCCCCGGGTTCCGCATGCACACCCACCCGACCGTGGGCGAGCCCCAGTACGTGGCCAAGCCGGTGGTCGACCTCCTGTTCCCGCCCGGCACCCCGGCCCGCATCCCGATCGTGGCCGTGACCGGCACCAACGGCAAGACCACGACCAGCCGGATGATCGCCCACATCTTCAAGGGGATGGGCCGCCAGGTCGGCCTGACCTCGACCGACGGCATCCTGATCGACGAGCGGCTGGTGGTCACGGCCGACGCCTCGGGGCCGCGCTCGGCCCGGATGGTGCTGCAGAACCCGCGGGTCGACTTCGCCGTGTTCGAGGTGGCCAGGGGCGGGATCCTGCGCGAGGGCCTCGGCTACGAGCGCAACGACGTCGGGGTGGTCCTCAACATCGGCGCCGACCACCTGGGCCTGCGCGGCATCGACACCCTCAAGCAGCTGGCCGCGGTCAAGCAGGTGGTGATCGAGGCCGTGCCCCGCGACGGCCACGGGGTCCTCAACGCCGACGACCCGCTGGTCGCCGGGATGCGCCGCCACTGCTCGGGCGAGCTGGTCTGGTTCTCGATGCAGGACGGCAACGAGCTGGTCGAGGCCCACTGCCGCCGGGGCGGGCGGGCGATCGTGCTCGAGGACGGCCGCCTGGGCGAGGGGATCGTGCTCCGCCAGGGCCGGCGCTCGACCCTGATCGCCCCCACCGGGGCGGTGCCGGCGACCTTCGGGGGCCGGGCCCGCATGAACGTGGCCAACGCCATGGCCGCGGCCGCCGCCGCCCTGGCCGCCGGCGCCCACCTCCACGACATCCGGGCCGGCCTGCGCTCGTTCACCACCTCCTACGAGGTGGCGCCGGGGCGGCTCAACCTGTTCGAGGTGGACGGCTACCGGGTGATCGTCGACTACTGCCACAACGCGGCCGGCATGCGGATGCTGGGCGACTTCGTCGACCGCCTGGCCACCCCGCCCAAGGGGGGCGACATGATGGCCAGGCGGCGCACCGGGGTGATCGCCAGCCCGGGCGACCGCCGCGACAAGGACATCCGCGAGCTGGGCGAGGTCGCGGCCAGGCACTTCGACGCCCTGGTGGTGCGCGAGGACCGGAACCTCCGGGGCCGCCGGCCGGGCGAGATCGCCGAGCTGGTGGCCGCCGGGGCCAGGGCCGCGGCCGGCGACGGGGCCCGCTGCCGCAGCCTCGAGGTGGTCCTGGACGAGATGGAGGCGTCGCGGCTGGCCCTGGACCGGGCCAACCCGGGCGACCTGGTGGTGCTCTGCGCCGACCAGGTCGAGAGCATCGTCGACGAGCTCCAGGCCCGCTCTAGGGCGTCCGCAGCCGCTGGTGGAGGGGCTTGATCCGGACGATCAGCCGCTCGGACTGGATCTGGTTGCGGTACTCGTGGCCGTTGTACTTCATCGACAGGTCGTCGATGTGCGCCCTGGCCTCGGGCCCGGCGACGGTGTCGACGACCTCGCCCCGGACCTCGGCGTAGTTGTAGGGGTCGGCCGCGTCCCAGATGGTGACCGTGACCCGGGGGTCGCGGCGGATGTTCTTCGCCTTCTGGCGGTGGGTCTCGGTGTTGATGACCACGTGCTCGTCGTCGCAGTCGACCCACATGACGTGGGTCATCGGCTGCCCGTCGGGCAGCAGCGTGGTCAGGGCGGCGAAGTTCCTCCCCTTGGCCAGGGCGCGGACGCCTTCGTCGAGCATGGGATCCTCCAGGTCGCGGCGGCAGCAGGTCGCGGTTGAGAGTTACCCGGCCGCGGCGGCGACAACCCGGGCCCGGAGCTGGGAGGGGTCGAGCAGGGTGGCGTCCTGCTCCTCCAGCCAGGCCAGGATCTCGGGCCGCTCGGCCGGGGCCATCAGGGCCAGGACGTCGCCCGGGCCGGACTCGGCGACCAGGGCCTGGAGGCCGGCCAGCTCGCCCGGGTGGGCGGGCACGTCGCTGACCCCGACCGTGGCCGCGCCCTCGCGGAGCAGCCCGACCAGCTCGGCGGCCTCACGGCCGCGCAGGTAGCGGTGCTTCTCGCCGATCGCGACCCGGTCGGCGCCCCGGGCGGCCAGCTCGCCCAGGGAGCGGATCAGCTCGTCGGAGCGGTCCCCGGCCGTGCCGACCAGGGCCAGCACCCGGCCGCCGGGCAGGCGCAGGCCCCTGGCCACCTCGAGCAGGGCGAGCAGGCTGGCCTCGTTGTGGGCCATGTCGACGATCACCGCCCGGCCGCCCAGGTCGAGGATGTTCATCCGGCCCGGGTTCTGGCCGGGGTCGGGCCGGAAGCCGCGCAGCCCGTCCAGCACCGCCTCCCGGGGCAGGCCGACGGCGATGCCGGCGGCCGCCGCGGCCAGCGCGTTGGCCACGTTGAAGGAGGCCAGGCCGGCCAGGGTGACGGGCACGTCCAGGACCGGCAGCAGCCGGTCGACCCGGCCCCTGGTCAGCACGACCAGGTCGCCGTCGAGCACGGTGGCGGCCCGGCCGCCCTCGGTCTGGGCCTCGCGCAGGCCGGGCGCGTCCGGGTCGAGGCCGAAGGTGAACGGCCGGGCCCGCGACAGCCGGCGCATGGCCAGGGTGCGGGGGTCGTCGGCGTTGAGCACCACCCAGCCGCCGGAGCGGGTGATCCGCACGATCGTCGCCTTGACCTCGGCCAGCTGGTCGAGGGTCTGGATGCCGCCGAGGCCGAGGTGGTCGGCGGAGATGTTGGTGACCACGGCGACGTCGTTGTGGGCCACCCCGACCCCGCGGCGCAGGATGCCGCCCCGGGCCGTCTCCAGCACGGCCAGCTGGACGCCGGGCTGGGCCAGGACCTGGGCCGCCCCGCCCGGGCCCGACCAGTCGCCCTCCTCCACCAGCTCGCCGTCCAGGTAGATGCCGTCGGTGTTGGACCAGCCGACGTGCAGCCCGGCGCAGCGGCCCATGTGGGCGATCAGCCGGGTCACCGTCGTCTTGCCGTTGGTCCCGGTCACGGCCACCGTCGGCACCCGGGGCACGGGCAGCGACGGGCCCGGGCCGGCCTCGACCTGGCGCAGGGCCGCCCCGCGCTGCCCCACCCGCTCGGCCAGGCCGGGGGTGCCGGCGGTGGCGATCAGCTCGGCCACGGCCCGGCCCAGGGCCTCGGCGGCGTGCTGGCGCCGCCACGGGTAGGCGGCCACCAGCTGGGTCGGCTCGGGCCCGGGGCGGCTGCGCACGGCCAGGGCCCGCACCCCGGCCGCGGCCGCGGTCCGCCGGACCAGGTGGGCCAGCAGCCGGGTGGCGAAGCGCCGCCGCTGCTCGCCCCCGGGCGGTCCCGGCGACCCGGCCGCGAGGCCGACCTCGCCGGCCGCCGCCGCCGCCCGCTCCTCGGGCAGCGAGAGCAGGCCGGGCACGTCCAGGGTGAGCTTGATCGCCGGGCGCGGGAAGTACAGGTTGGCCCCGTCGAGCACCCGCAGCTCGACCAGGGTTGGCCCCGCGGTCTCGACCATGGCCAGGACATTATCCGGTAGGGTGCGCGCATGACCGGGACATCGGCCCCAGCGGCCACCACCAAGGTGGCCGTCGTCGGGGCCGGTAGCGTCGGGGCCACCTGCGCCTACGCCTGCCTGATCCGGGGGATCGGCCGGACCATCGCCCTCTACGACATCAACGCCGACAAGACCCGGGCCGAGGTGCTCGACCTCAACCACGGCCTCCAGTTCGTGCCCCAGGCCACGGTGGTCGGCTCCGACGACATCGAGGTCTGCCGCGGGGCCGACCTGGTGGTGATCACCGCCGGGGCCAAGCAGAAGCCGGGCCAGACCCGCCTGGAGCTGGCCGAGGCCAACGTCGCCCTCTCCAGGGCGATCGTCCCCCGGCTGCTCGAGGTCGCCCCCGAGGCGATCCTGCTGCTGGTCACCAACCCGGTCGACGTGATCACCTACGCCGCCCTCAAGATCTCGGGCCTGCCCCCGCAGCGGGTCTTCGGGTCGGGCACGGTGCTGGACAGCTCGCGGCTGCGGCTGCTGGTCGCCGACCACTGCGGGGTGGCCGTGCAGAACGTCCACGCCTACATCGCCGGCGAGCACGGCGACTCGGAGATCCCCCTGTGGAGCAGCGCCTCCATCGGGTCGGTGCCCCTGCTGGCCTGGGAGGTCCCCGGCCGGCCCCCGCTGGACGCGGCCGCCCGCGGGGAGATCCACCGCAGGGTGGTCGGGGCCGCCGGCGAGATCATCCGCGGCAAGGGGGCCACCAACTACGCGATCGGGCTGGCCACGGCCCGGATCGTCGAGGCCGTCCTCTACGACCAGCGCCAGGTGCTGCCGGTCAGCTCCCTGCTCGACGGCCAGGCCGGGATCCACGACGTCTGCCTGTCGCTGCCGTCGGTGGTCGACCGCCTCGGCGTCGAGATGGTCCTGCCGAGCCCCCTCTCGGAGGAGGAGGCCGAGGGCCTGCGCCACTCGGCCGACACGGTCAAGGGCGTCATCAAGAGCCTCGGGCTGTGACCGACCCAAGGGCCGAGCCCTCCACCCTGCTGGCGCCGCTGCGCGAGCGCTACGACGAGCTGCTGGGCCGGATCGAGGAGCTGGTCAACATCGACTCCGGCTCCTACACGACCGCCGGCGTGAACCGGGTCGCCGACCTGTGCCAGGCCCGCTTCGAGGCCGGCGGCTGGGAGGTGGAGCGCCACCGCCACCGCCCGGACCAGGAGTGGGCCGGGGCGCCGCTGGGCGACATGGTGGTCGGCCGGCGGGCCGGGGGCCGGCCGGTGGCCGAGGGCGGGCGGCGCCTGCTGCTGCTGGCCCACCTGGACACGGTGTTCGACGAGGGCGCGGCCGCGGCCCGGCCGTTCCGGACCCGCGACGGCCGTGCCTACGGGCCGGGGGTGACCGACGACAAGGCCGGGGTGGTGTGCGGGTTCGAGGCCGTCGAGGTCCTCTGCGACCTGGCCGGCTTCGACGACTTCGCCGCCATCACCCTGGTCTGCTCGCCCGACGAGGAGATCGGCTCGCCGTTCAGCCGCCCCCTGATCGAGGCCCTGGCCGGCGAGCACGACGTGGCCGTCGGGCTGGAGGCGGCCCGGGTCAACGGCGCCCTGGTCTCGGCCCGCAAGGGCATCTCGGCCTTCACCGTCGAGGTCGCCGGCAAGGCCTCCCACGCCGGGGTGCGGCCGGCCGAAGGGGTCAACGCCGTCCTCGAGGCGGCCCACAAGACGGTCGCCCTCCAGGCCCTGAACGGCCGCTGGCAGGGGGTGACCTGCAACGTCGGGGTGCTGTCGGGCGGCAGCCGGACCAACGTGGTCGCCGACCGGGCGGTCATGCAGGTCGAGGTCAGGGCGGCCACCGTTGCCGCCTTCGACCAGGCCATGGACGAGGTGGAGCGGATCGTGGCCGCGACCACGGTCGAGGGGGCGACGGCCACGATGTCGCCGGCCCACCGCCACCCGCCGATGGAGCGCACCGCGGCCGTGGCCGCGCTGGTCGCCGAGGCCCAGGCGGTCGCCCGCGACCTCGGGTTCGAGGTCGGCGAGGCCGCCACCGGCGGGGCCGGGGACGCCAACACCACCGCCGCCGCCGGGCTGGCCACGATCGACGGCCTGGCCCCGGTGGGCGGCGAGGCCCACGGGCCGACCGAGTGGCTGGACCTGGACAGCATCGTCCCCCGCACCGCCCTGCTGGCCGGCCTGCTGGCCCGCCTGGGGGCCCGGACCTAAGCCCCCTACCAGGGGTTCCGCGACCGGGCACCTATACTTCCAGTACCCATGGCTAGGACCCGAGTGCGGTTGGTCACGCCGGTCAGGCGCCTCGTCCAGCTCCTGCTGGTCGCCTTCGTGGTGATCTATTTCGTGCTGCCCCAGATCGCCGGGGCCCGCCGGGCCCTCAGCCTGCTGGCCGGGGTCAACCTGTGGCTGATCGTCCTCGGGGTGGCGCTGGAGGCCGCCTCCATCCTCTGCTACGCCAACCTGACCAGGGCGATGATCCACGGCACCCCGCCCCCCTACCTGACCCTGCTCCGGATCAACCTGTCGACCCTGGCCGTCAGCCACGTGGTCCCGGGGGGCGCGGCCGTCGGGGGGGCGCTCGGGTTCCGGCTGCTGACCCGGTTCGGGCTGTCCGGCACCGACGCCGCCTTCGCCATGGCCGCCCAGGGCATCGGCTCGGCGGTGGTGCTGAACCTGCTCCTCTGGGTCGGCCTGCTGGTGTCGATCATCGGCGGCTCCTACAACCCCCTGTACGCCACCGCCGCCCTGGTCGGGGTGCTGCTGCTGGGCGGCTTCTCGGCCGCGGTGGTGCTGCTCATGCGGGGCGAGCAGGGGGCGGCCAGGGTCACGCGGACGGTGGCCAGCCGGATCCCGTTCCTGGACGAGGAGAGCGTCTACCGGCTGGTCCTGCGCCTGGCGGCCCGGCTCAAGACCCTGGTCGCCGACCGCCGGCGGCTGGTCCGGGGCCTGCTCTGGGACCTGGGCTTCTGGCTCTGCTCGGCCGCGTCGCTCTGGGTGTTCCTGCTCGCCTTCGGCTACCGGGCCGGCATCGACGGGCTGATCGTGGCCTTCGGGCTGGCCTATGTGCTGGCCGCCATCCCCATCACCCCGGCCGGCCTCGGGGTGGTCGAGGCGACCATGATCGCCCTGCTCACCTTCTTCGGCGCCGACCGGGGCACGGCCACCCTCGGGGTCGTCTCCTACCGGCTGATCAACTTCTGGCTGCCCATCCCCCTGGGCGCCCTGGCCTACCTCTCCCTCCAGGTCGAGCAGGAGACCCCCGAGGGCCGCCGCCGCATCGCCGAGCGCCAGAAGGCGACCGAGCTGCGCCGCCTGGCCGAGCGCTCGCTGCGCGAGTCCGAGGAGCACCGGGTGCGGATCGGCCGCCGCGAGCCGCCACCCGAGAGCGACAGCTAGCGGGCCACCCGCCGCTTCTCGGCGTACATCTCGGCGTCCGCGGCCGACCAGGCCTGGGCCAGGGTGCCCGAGGGCTGGCGGGTGGCGTGGCCGACCGAGGCGCGGATGCCGGCGGCCTCGAGGGCGCCCCGGAGGCGGTCGGCCAGGACCTTGGCCGCGGGCTCGTCGCACTCGACGGCCAGGACGCCGAACTCGTCGCCGCCCAGGCGGGCGACCACGTCGGCGGCCCGCCGGCAGGAGTCGAGCACCTGGGCGGTGCGGCGCAGCAGCCGGTCGCCGGCGGCGTGGCCCTGGCCGTCGTTGACCCGCTTGAGCTCGTCCAGGTCGATCGCGACCAGGGACGCCACCGAGCCGTAGCGGCGGCAGCGGGCCTCCTCGGCCTCCAGCAGCCGGTCCCAGGCGCGGCGGTTGCCGACCCCGGTGAGCGGGTCGGCGAGGGCGTCCAGCTCGGCCAGCTCGAACCGGCGCTGGAGCTCCTGGCGGTCCAGCTCCTGGATCAGCAGGACGGCCAGCATCCGCCCCAGCAGCTCGATGGTCGGCAGCTCGGCCGCAAGCTGGGGCCGCCCCGGCTCGGGGTCGACCCCGCACAGGCAGCCGAACACCGACCCGTCGGGGGCCAGCACGGGCACGCCGGCCAGGGCGCCGACGGGCACGCCGCCACCCAGGGAGGCGCTGGCGTAGGCCTTGACCTCGGCCGCGACCCTGGCCACCCGGGGGCCGCGGCCGTCGACCAGGGCCCGCACGGGCAGGTCGGCGTCGGACAGCTCCTGGTCGTCCTGGATGCCGTAGCTGCGGTCGCGGACGGCCAGCACCACCGACCCGCCGTCGTCGGTCAGCCGCACCAGCAGCCAGGTGCCGAGACCGGTCCGGGCCGGCAGGCCGTCCAGCATCGATGCGACCGCGTCCCGGAACGCCGTCGACGGGCAGAGGTCAAGCCCCACGTCCACCCCCCACGACGCCCCGACCGGGACGCCTGCTACTCGACTACTCGCCTGCCGCCTTCTTGCGCCGGCTGCTGGTCTTGCGCTCCGGGGCCGGCTTGCCGGCCTTGGCCGCTTCGACGCTCGCCTTCAGCGCTTCCATCAGGTCGACCACCTTAGACGGTTCGGCCTCTTCGGTATAGGTGATCTCCTCACCCTGGACCTTCTTCTGGACCAGCTCCTCGAGCGCCTTCCGGTACTCGTCGCGGAACTCCTCGGGCTGGAAGGCGTCGGTGAGGCTGTCGATCAGGCTCTTGGCCATGCGGATCTCCTGGGGCCGCAGCTCGACCGACTCGTCCAGGACGTCGAACTTGGGCACGCGGATCTCGTCCGGCCAGTACATCGTCTCCAGCACGAACACGTTGTCGCGCAGCCGCAGGGTGGCCAGGTGCTCCTTGTCGCGGAAGGCGACCTTGGCCAGGGCGACCTTGCCGTCGTCGGCCATCGCCTCCCGCAGCAGGTGGTAGGCCTTGACCCCGGTGCCCTCGGGCACCAGGTAGTAGGCCTTCTGGAAGTAGATCGGGTCGATCTCCTCGGCCTCGACGAACCGCTCGATCTCGATCGCCTTGGCCGAAGCCACCGGCAGCGAGTCCAGCTCCTCGTCGGTCAGGGTCACGTAGTGGTCCTTCTCGTACTCGTAGCCCTTGACGATCTCCGAGTAGTCGACCTCTTCGCCGTCGACCGAGCACACCCGCTTGTAGCGGATCCGGCCGCCGTCGGGCTCGTGCAGCTGGTTGAACCGGAGGCTCTTCGCCTCGGTGGCCCCATACACCCGGACGGGGATGGTGACCAGCCCGAAGGAGATCGCCCCCTTCCAGATCGTCTTCACGAAGCCAGGCCTCCTTATGACGTCGGAACACTCCGCGAGCGGCGGGCACGTCGGAAGGCGACGGTCACGGACCAGGGACAACTGTACGCTGGCGAGCAACGCAACTGAAGGAGGCTCGGGCTCGTTGGCTACCGCCAGGCGCCGCCGCCTGCCGTTCCCGTCAGCGCTGCCCGCCTCGCGGGCCGGCGACGCCTGGCGGCTGGAGGCCGGCGGCCGCGAGCTGCGCCTGTCCAACCTGAACAAGGTCTACTGGCCGGACGACGGCATCACCAAGGGCGACCTGCTGGCCTACTACTGGAACGTCGCCGACCTGCTCCTCCCCCACCTGCACGACCGCCCCCTGACCATGAAGCGGATGCCCAACGGCCTCGCCGGGGAGCCGTTCTACGAGAAGCAGGTCCCGGCCCACGCCCCCGACTGGCTGCCCACCGCGGCCGTGCCCACCGAGGAGGACTCCCGGGTCGTCGAGTTCGTGCTCGCCCAGGACCTGCCCAGCCTGCTGTACGTGGTCAACCTCGGCTGCATCGAGATGCACCCCCTGCACTCGAGGGCCGGCTCCCTGGACCGGCCCGACTATGCATTCTTCGACCTCGACCCCTTCGAGCCGTACACCTACGAGGACGTCCGCACCGTGGCCAAGCTGATCAAGGTGGTGCTGGACGGCCTCGGCCTGCGGGGCTACCCCAAGACCTCGGGGGCGACCGGCATGCAGGTGTTCGTGCCCCTGGACGGCACCCACACCCACACCGACGCCCGCGAGTTCGTCGAGCGGGTGGGCAGGCTGGTCGTCCGGGCCTACCCGGAGAAGGCGACCATGGCCTGGCCGGTGGCCGAGCGGGCGGGCAAGATCTTCATCGACCACAACATGAACCGGTCGGGGGCCAACATCGCCAGCGTCTACTCGCTGCGGCCGATGCCGGGGGCGCCGGTGTCGACCCCGCTGGACTGGGAGGAGCTGGACAACGACCTCGAGCCGGGCGACTTCCGGATCGACAACGTCTGGGACCGGTTCGCCGAAGGCGACCGGTTCGCGCCGGTCCTCGACGACAAGCAGTCCCTGCTCCCGGCCATGGAGGCCCTCGGCCTCACCCCGGGCGCCCCTGAGGAGCCTCGCGGTCGCCCCCGGTTCCCCTCCAAGCGCACCACCCGCCCGGCCTCCAGGTCCAGCCTGGACGAGTACGTCGCCAAACGCGACTTCCAGCGCACCCCCGAACCCGGCCCACCGGTGGACGCAGTGGGCGCCCGTGAGCCCGGCCCACCGGTGGATGGGGCCCCTACCGGGAGGGTAGCCGAGGCCGGGGACGGGGGCGAACGGCTGTCCACAGGCCTTCCGGAGGAACCGCATCCGGCTGGGCTGACGGAGGTGGCGGCGCTGGAGGAGGGGCGGCGGTTCACCATCCAGCAGCACCACGCGCGGCGGCTCCACCATGACGTGCGGTTCGAGCAGGACGGGGTGCTGGTGTCGTTCGCCGTGCCCAAGCGGCTGCCCGAGGAGCCGGGGCTGCGGCACCTGGCGGTGAACACCGAGGACCACCCGCTCGACTACCTGACCTTCTCGGGCAGCATCCCGGCCGGGGAGTACGGCGGGGGCGAGGTCCGGCTGTTCGACCTCGGGACCTACGAGCCGCTGGAGGTGGCCGACGGCAAGCTGACCGTCCGGCTCCACGGGTCCCGCTACAAGGGCGCCGAGTACCACCTGTTCCGGACCCGGGACCGCGACTGGCTGGTCATCCTCAAGGGCAAGGTGTCGCTCCCCCAGCCGGCCCCGCCCCCGACCTACGAGCCGATGATGGCCGTGCTCACCAGCAGGCCGTTCGACGACGACGAGTGGCTGTTCGAGGTCAAGTGGGACGGCCACCGCTGCCTGGCCAACCTGGGCACCTCGACCCGCCTGACCTCGCGGACCAGCCGCGACATGACCGCCCAGTTCCCCGAGCTGATCGACATGCACCGCCAGCTGGCGGCCCGCAACGCGGTGGTCGACGGCGAGATCGTGGCCCTCGACCGGGATGGCCGGCCGTCGTTCGAGCGGATGCAGGACCGCTTCCACCGCACCCCCGAGGAGCTGGCCCGCAACAAGGGCCGGGTGCCGGTCCAGTTCCTCGCCTTCGACCTGCTCTGGCTGGACGGCCAGCCCCTGCTCGACCTGCCCCTGGTCGAGCGGCGGGCCCGGCTGGTCGAGGTGCTGGTCGAGACCAGGGACATCCGCCTCTCCCAGGTCGTCGAGGGGGCCGGCAGGGACTTCTTCGACCAGGTCCGGGCGCTGCAGCTGGAGGGGATCGTGGCCAAGCGGGCGGCCAGCCCCTACCGGCCGGGCATCCGCTCCCACGACTGGCGCAAGATCAAGGCCCTGTGCCTCCAGGACTGCGTGATCGTCGGCTGGACCCCGGGCAAGGGCGGCCGCTCGGCCACCCTGGGCTCGCTGCTGCTGGCCGTGTACGACGAGGGCCGGCTCCGCTACGCCGGCAACGTCGGCACCGGCTTCACCCACGCGTTCCTGGCCGACCTGCTGGCCAAGCTGGCCGAGCTGGAGGTCCCCCGGCCCATGTTCGAGGGCTTCGAGGGCACCCCCCGGCCGCGCGGGGCCCGCTTCGTCCGGCCGGAGCTGGTCTGCGAGGTCGAGTACCTCAAGTGGACCCAGGACGACAAGCTGCGGGCCTCGTCGTTCAAGGGTCTCCGGCCCGACAAGCCGCCCACCGACGCCCGCCGCGAGCACCCGGTGACAGCGCCGCGCTAGGCAATCGGCCCGCCGAGCAGGCAGAATGGCCACAAGGCAGCATGCGAGCGCCGCCGCCCCAGCGGCGGCCCGGTCAGGACGGCGGGTGCATGGGCGCACACATCCTGGTCGTCGACGACGACCCCCTGTTGGCCGCGGCCCTTCGCCGGCCGCTGGCCTACGAGGGGTTCGACGTCGAGGTGGCCGCCTCCGGCGAGGAGGCCCTCGGCCGGGCGCTCGACCACCCGCCCGACCTGGTCATCCTCGACGTGCTGCTGCCGGGGATCGACGGCCTCGAGGTGTGCCGGCGGCTCCGGCAGGCCGGGGAGGTGGCCGTGCTCATGCTGACCGCCCGCAGCGAGGTGCCCGAGCGGGTGGCCGGGTTCGAGGCCGGGGCCGACGACTACCTGGTCAAGCCGTTCGCCTTCGAGGAGCTGCTGGTCAGGGTGAAGGCGCTGCTGCGCCGGGGCCGCAACGGCTCCGGGTCGGCCGAGCTGCGCTTCGGCGACCTGCGCATGGACCGCTCGACCCACGAGGTCTGGCGGGGCGAGCGGACCATCTCCCTGACCCGCCAGGAGTTCGACCTGCTGGCCCTGTTCCTGGAGCACCCCCGCCAGGTCCTGACCCGCTCGACCATCCTGGAGCGGGTCTGGGACTACGACTTCGGCCGCGACTCCAACGTCCTCGAGGTCTACGTCGGCTACCTGCGCCGCAAGCTCGAGGCGGAGGGCGAGCCCCGGGTCATCCACACCGTCCGCGGGGTCGGCTACGTCCTCCGCGAGGACCCGGAGGGTGGAAGATGAGCTTCCGGGCTCGCCTGACCCTGACCTACCTGGTGCTGCTGACCACCGCCCTGTCCGGGTTCGGGCTGTGGGTCTACGCCTACGTCGACCGCAACCTCCACCAGGAGTTCTACGGCTCGGTGCAGCGCCAGAGCATCCAGCTGGCCAAGGTTCTGGCCGACGACTACGACGCCGCCGCCGACCGGGCCGGCGGCACCCTCGCCCAGTGGTCCAACGGCCAGGAGCGCGACACCTACATCGTGGTCGAGACCCGCAAGGGCAAGGAGCTGGGGCTGGGCATCGTGGCCAAGCACCCCGAGGACATCCTGGCCGGGGTCGACCTGCCCAGCGTCCCCCCAGGCAAGGTGGTCACCGTCCGGCCGTCGGCCAACCAGCTCGGCCTGCCCCTGGCCGTCTACACCGAGCGGTTCGAGGCCAGCAAGGTGGTACGCCAGGTCGGCACCAACCCGCCCGAGAAGCCCAAGCAGACCGTTAAGCTGGAAGGCCAGGTCACGGTGGCCCGGTCCCTGGCCAGCGTCGAGCGCTCCCTGCGGCTGCTGCGGACCATCCTGATCGCCGGCGGCCTGGCCGTGCTGCTGGTCGCCGCCCTGCTCGGCCTCGGCCTGGCCGCGGCCCTGCTCCGGCCCCTGGCCCGCATGCGGGCCACCGCCCAGCGGATCGGCGACGAGCGCGACTTCTCCCACCGCATGCCGGTCGACGGCGACCCGCACGACGAGCTCGGCCGCCTGTCGCTGTCGTTCAACCAGATGCTGGCCGAGCTGGAGCAGGCCAACCTGGGGCTCAAGACGACCCTGGACTCCCAGCGCCGCTTCGTCGCCGACGCCTCGCACGAGCTGCGGACCCCGCTGACCGCCATCCGCACCAACGTCGAGTTCCTGGCCCGGGTGCCCGGGGCCCGCACCGAGGACCGGGTGGAGGCGCTGCGCGACGTGCTCATCGAGCTGCGCCGGATGGAGTCGCTGGTCGGCGACCTGCTGGCCCTGGCCCGGCTGGAGGCGGCGGTGGCCACCCCGGCCCGGCGGAGCTTCCGGCTCGACCACATGCTGGCCGACGTGCACCGCGACGCCCTGCGGATGGCCAGCCCCGAGGTCGAGGTGACGCTGGGCCCGCTGCCCGAGGTCTGGGTCTCCGGCGACCGCGACGACCTGCGCCGGGCGGTCTGGAACCTGGTCGACAACGCCCTCAAGTACACCCGGGCGGGCAAGATCGACCTGCGCCTGCGGGCCGAGGACGGGAAGGCCGAGCTGACCGTGCGCGACACCGGGATCGGCATCGCCACCGACCACCTGGAGCACGTGTTCGACCGCTTCTGGCGCGCCCCTGGGGTCCGCGGCATGGCCGGGTCGGGGCTGGGCCTGGCCATCACCCGCTGGGTCGTGCAGGCCCACGAGGGCACCATCGCCGTCGAGTCGGTGGTCGGCCACGGGACGACCTTCGCGCTCACCCTGCCCGTGGTCCAGGGCCCGCCCAAGCGCGCCCGGCGCCGGGACGGCGAGCTGCTCGGCGTCAGCCGGGTGACCGGTTCAGGACATCATTCTTAAGAGTGTCCTAATAGAAACTCATGGTTCTCTCAGGGACGCCAGGTACAACCAAGGCCTTCGCGGCGGACGGGCGCGGGCGGCCGGCAGGCTAGCCGCCCGGCCGCTGCGGCGGTGACGCCCGAGGCCTGCATGGTGGGACGAGGCCGGAGTCCGCTCCGGCCTCGGGGCCTTGGGGGCCCGTGGGTAGTGCCTTATCTCGCAGGGACCGCTAAGGTGGAAAAACCGGCCGCCCTGGGAGTGGCCGCCCCTTCGCCCGAGGAGCCGCCAGGTGACCGAGCAACCCTCCCGCCTGGCCTCGGTGGGCGAAGCTCCCGTCGCCCGCCAGCAGCTCGAGGCGGCGTTGTTCGAGATCAAGCGGGTCATCGTCGGCCAAGAAGGCATGC
>CALGFH010000294.1 GCA_937881255.1 uncultured Actinomycetes bacterium | reverse complement strand
GGTGGCGCCCCCGCCGGCCCCGCTGTCATTGCCGTCGGGCTCGGCGCAGGCGGCCACCAGCAGCCCGGCCAGCAGCAGGCCGGTCAGGGCTCGCGGGAGCTTCGTGTGCTTCATGGCCTTTGGACGCCTCCGGTGGCCGGGAGGTTCCCCGGCGCCGGGGCAACCCTATACCGGGGCCAGGTCGCGCAGCTCGACCACGAACCGGGCGCCGCCGCCCGGGTTGTCCTCGACCCACACCCTGCCCCCAGGCCCCTGACCAGCCGGTCGACCAGGAACAGGCCGAGGCCGACCCCGCCGACCCGCCGGGTCGTGGAGGCGTCGAGCTGGGTGAAGGGGGCGAAGATGCGCTCGCGGTCGATCGCCGCCACCCCGTCGCCCTGGTCGGCGACCTCGATCCTGGTCAGCCCGTCTGGCTGGCTGACCAGGACGCGGATCGGGGTGCCGGGCGGGGCGTGCTTGCCGGCGTTGTCGACCAGGTTGCCGACCACCATCCGCAGCGCCTCGGCGTCGCCCTGGAGCGAGCGGGGCTGCTCGGGCAGGAGGAGCTCGACCCGGCGGTCGGGCTCGGCCAGCCGCCAGTCGTCGACCACCTCGGCGACCACCCCGGCGGCCATGACCTCCTCGGCCCGCAGCACCGGGCTGCGGTTGGCCACGAACGCGCTCGCCTGGAGGAGCTGCTCGACCATGTCGCGCAGGCGCTTGCCCTGCCGGACGACCCGCTGGAGGATCTCCTGGCCGTCGGCCGTTGCGGCCATGTCGGGCCGCCCGACCAGCGTCTGGGCCATGCCGAGGACGACCGTGATCGGGGTCCGCAGCTCGTGGCTGACCATGGCCAGGAACTCGTCCTTGAGGCGGTCGACCTCCTCCAGCCGGGCCACCGTCGAGCTCAGGTCGGCGTTCTGGGCCTCCAGCTCCTTGGAGCGGTTGACGGCGGCCTCGTACAGCTCGCGCAGGTCCTCCATGACCGGGCCGGTGACCGCGGCCGACAGCCGGGCCTGGCCCTGCCTGGCCGCCGACAGCGCCTCCAGCACGGCCGCGGGCACGTCGCCCTTGAGCACGTAGCCGCGGGCCCCGGCGGCCACCATCTCGCGCACGTAGGTCTCGTCGGCGTACGCGGTGTGGGCGACCACCGCCACCTCCGGCCAGCGGTTCACGATCTCCCTGGTCGCGGCCACCCCGCCCGCCCCGGGCATGCGGCAGTCCATCAGCACCACGTCCGGGGTCAGCTGCTCGACCAGGGGGATGGCGGCCTCGCCGGAGTCGGCCTCGCCCACCACCTGCCAGCCGCCGACCTCCTCGAGCAGCGAGCGCAGGACCCGCCGGACCGCGGGATGGTCGTCGACCAGCAGGACCCGCCCGGGGCCGCTGGTCCTCGTGATCGCCGTCTGCATGCTTTCTCTATCGGCTGCGCGGGATCGCGGATGAACTCCGAAGCGATAGGCTTTTCACATGAGAGATGTCGGCATCGTCGGACTCCCCCAGAGTGGCAAGACAACCCTCTTCAACGCGCTGACCCGGGCAGGGGTGCCCGCGGGCGGGGCGGCCGGCAAGGCCAGCGTGGCCGCCGTGCCCGTCCCCGACCCGCGGGTCGACGTCCTGTCCGAGCTGGAGCGCTCCCGCAAGCGGGTGTTCGCCCAGGCCCGGTTCGTGGACGTCGCCGGGCTGTCGGCCGGCGGCCCCGGCGGCGGCCTGGCCGCCCAGGGGCTGGGGGCCCTGCGCGAGGCCGACGCCCTGGCCATGGTGCTGGCCGCCTGGGACGAGAGCGGCCCCGACCCGGTGGAGGCGGCGGCCGAGCTGACCCTGGAGCTGACCGTGGCCGACCTGGAGTCGGTCGCCGGCGGGGCCGAGAAGGCGGCCAAGAAGGCCCGGGCCGGCGTGAAGGACGCCGCCCTTGAGGCGGAGGTGCTGGCCAGGGCCCGCGACCTGCTCGACCAGGGCACCCCCCTGCGGGATGCCGGCTGGGAGCCGGAGGAGGCCCGGGTGCTGCGGAACTTCGCCCCCCTGACCCTCAAGCCGGCCCTGGCCGTGCTCAGCCTGGCCGAGGCCGACGCCGCCGCGGCCGCCGACCGGGCGGCCGGGACCGAGGCCAAGCTGGGCCTGCCGACGGTGGCCGTGGCCGCCGCCCTGGAGGCCGAGGCGGCCGAGCTGCCCCCCGAGGACGCGGCCGACCTCCTGCGCGGGTACGGGGTCGAGCGCGGCGGCCTCGACCAGGTGGTCGGGACGGCCTGGCGGCTGCTGGACCTGATGACGTTCCTGACCACCGGGGAGGACGAGACCCGGGCCTGGGAGGTCCACCGCGGCGCCACCGCCCCCGAGGCCGCCGGCCGCATCCACTCCGACCTCCAGCGCGGCTTCATCCGCGCCGAGGTGATCGCCTACGACGACGTGGTCGCCGCCGGCGGCTGGGACGCCGCCCGTTCCAAGGGCCTCCTGCGCACCGAGTCCAAGTCGTATGTGGTGCAGGAGGGCGACGTGCTCCACATCCGGTTCAACGTGTAGCCGGGAGGCGGGGGTGGCCAGCGCGGGGTGGGTCCGCCTGGCCGCCCACCCGCCGGCTCAGTACGGCGTCGGGTGGTGCGCGGAGGGCCCGAACTGCATCGGTGGCTTCGGGTCTGGCGGGTCCGGCGCCGGCCGGGTCGCCAGCAGCGGCAGCGCCAGCATCACGGCCAGGTACACGGTCACCAGCAGGCTCAACGCGATGATCCGGGTCGTCGGTGCGGTCATGGGGATCGACCGTTGCTGCATCTCGTCCACCTCGTCATGTCGTGGTGTCTTGTGTCGACCTGACGATGCGGCCTGGACCGGGTGCCCCGAATCTGGCGGTCGCCCTATTCGGGTCCCGGGCACCTCCCTATCTCTTGGCCCGGAGCCCGTGGAAGCCCTGTTCCCATCCAGGAGAGCAGGCGGGATAATCCCGGCGAGATGGGCGGGCAGATGACCAGCCCCGCCTTCGTCGGTCGAGCGAGCGAGCTGACGATCCTCGACCAGGCGCTGGAGCAGGCGGACGGCGGCGCGCCGGCGGTCCTCCTGGTGGGGGGCGAGGCCGGCGTCGGGAAGACGCGCCTGGTCACCGAGTTCGCCGCCCGGCGGGCCGGGGACGGCACCCGGGTGCTCGTCGGCGGCTGCGTGCCGGTCGCCGACGGCGGCCTGCCCTTCGCCCCGGCGATCGAGGCCCTCAGGGACCTGGTGGGACAGCTCGGGGTCGAGCCGGTCCGGGCGCTCGCCGGGCCGTCCTGGTCGGAGCTGGCCCGCCTGCTGCCGGCCCTCGGCGACCCCGACCGGGCCGGCGCCGGTCCCGGCCCTCCGCCCGAGGCGAACGACCAGGTCCGGCTGTTCGAGCTCGTGCTCGGCCTGCTGAGCGCTCTGGCCGATCGGGCCGTGCTCGTGCTGGTGGTCGAGGACGTGCACTGGGCCGACCGCTCGACCCGGGACCTGCTGGCCTACCTGGCCCGCAACCTGCGCCGCCAGCGGGTCGTCCTGCTGGTCACCCACCGCATTGACGAGCCGGGCAGCCCGTGGCTGGGGCCGTTCCTGGCCGAGCTCGGCCGCGCCGGTGCCGGTCGCCTGGAGGTCGCCCGGTTCGAGCGGGCGGAGTCGGCCGCGCAGATGGCGGTGATCCTCGGCGGCACGCCGCCGGCCGGCGTGGTCGACGGCGTGTTCGCCCGCGCCGAGGGCAACGCGTTCTTCACCGAGGAGCTGCTGGCGGCCGCCCGTGCCGGGTCCGGGGAGCTACCCGCCACTACCCGCGACCTGCTGCGGGGCCGGATCCAGGGGGTCTCCGAGCCGGCCAGGCAGGTGCTGCGGGTGGCCGCCGTGATCGGCCGCCGGGCGCCGCACCGGCTGCTGGCCGCCGTCGCCGGGCTCGGGGATCGGCCGCTCGACGAGGCGCTCCGGGAGGCGGTCGTCGGCAAGCTCCTGGTCACCCGGCCTGGCGACGACGGCTACGAGTTCCGCCACGCCCTGCTCCGCGAGGTCGCCTACGCCGACCTGCTGCCGGGCGAGCGGGCCCGCCTCCACGGCGAGGTGGCCGCGGCCATCGCGGCCCATCCCGGGTGGGCCGGCGGCACCGACGCCACCGGGGCCGCCGAGCTCGCCAACCACTGGGACGCCGCCGGCGACGCCGGGCGGGCCCTGCCGGCCGCGGTCGAGGCGGGCGGCCAGGCCGAGCGCGCCTACGCCTTCGCCGAGGCCCAGCGGCACCTCGAGCGCGCCCTGGAGCTGTGGTCGGAGGTGCCGGGGGCGGCCGAGCTGACCGGGCTCGACCGAGTCGGCCTGTTGGAGCGGGCCGCCGCCGCCGCCCATCTGGCCGATGATGACGCGCGGGCGGTCCAGCTCCTGCGGCAGGCGCTCGCCGAGATCGACCCGGCCGGCGACCCGGTCCGGGCTGGGACGCTCTGGGAGCGGCTCGGACGCTGCCTCTGGCTGACGCTGGACGACGGCGCCCTGGCCGCCTACCAGGAGGGGGTCCGCCTGGTCCCCGCCGAGCCGCCCTCGGCCGAGCGGGCCCGGGTCCTGGCCGGGTACGTCCAGCTGCTGCTGATGCTGGGGGGATCAGGCGCGGAAGCCCGCCAGGCGGCCGAGGAGGCGCTTGACACCGCCCGCCGGGCCGGGGCCAGGCGCGAGGAAGGACGGGCCCTGGCCCACCTCGGCATCATGCTCACCGAGGAGGACCCCGAGCAGGGACTGGCCAGCCTCAGGGAGGCCCGTCGCATCGCCGCCGAGCAGGACGACGTGGACGGGCACGGCCGGGCCAGCCTGCAGCTCGTCTTTTGCAACGAAGAGGCCGGCCGGCTCGAGGAAGCGCTGGCCGTCGCCCTCGAGGACGCCGAGGCCAGCGGCCTACGCGGCTCGAACTGGCAGTTCAGCCTCATTGGGGCCGCCGGGTGGCTGGAGTTCCTGCTCGGTCGCTGGGAGGACGCCGACCGCCATTTTGGCATCGTCCTGGAGCGGAGCCAGCGCATCGGGACCGCCGTCCACTCCCGGTTCGACCGGTTGAGGCTGGACATCGCCCGAGGCGATGCCACCGCCGCGCGCCGGCTCCAGGAGGCCGAGGAACTGGCCGCCAGGGCCGGCCGTGCCCAGTTCGACGCCCAGTTCTCCTACAAGCAGGCCGGCGCCCGGGCCGAGCTGGCGCTGTGGGATGGCGACGACGACGAGGCGGCCGCGGCGATCGACCATGGGTTGGCGGCGCTGGCCCGCACCGGCGACGAGACCTGCGTCCCGACGCTGTTCGTCCTCGGCCTGGCCGCCGCCGCCGGCCAGGC
>CALGFH010000293.1 GCA_937881255.1 uncultured Actinomycetes bacterium | reverse complement strand
GGCCGGGAGCCGTCCCCGCCCGAGCCGACCGAGCAGCGCGAGGCCGGCGAGCCCCAGCCGGCCGAGGGCGCCGGAGCGGCCGCCCCCGAGGCCCCGACCGAGCCCGAGCCCCAGGACCCGGAGGCGGCCCACGAGGCCCCTCAGGACGAGGGGCCGGCCCCGGAGCGGAAGGAGGGCCCATGACCGAGCAGGTCAAGGTGCTGACCTCCCGCTGGGGGGACAACCGGGCGCACGAGATCGACCGCTACGGCGAGCTGGACGGCTACGCCAGCCTCGACGCCGCCTTCGGGAAGGCGCCCGAGGACCTGGTCCAGCTGGTCAAGGACGCCGGGCTGCGGGGCCGCGGCGGGGCCGGCTTCCCGACCGGGATGAAGTGGGGCTTCCTGGCCAAGGGGACCGGCAAGCCGACCTACCTGGTGGTCAACGCCGACGAGAGCGAGCCCGGCACCTTCAAGGACATGGAGCTGCTCGAGCGCGACCCGCACGCCCTGGTCGAGGGCGTGATCGTCTCCTCCTACGCCATCGGCTGCCGCAACGCCTTCATCTACCTGCGGGGCGAGTGCGGCTGGCCGGGCCGCCGGCTCCAGGGCGCGATCGACGCCGCCTACGACAAGGGGCTGCTGGGCCGCGACATCAAGGGCTCCGGGTTCGACCTGGACGTGGTCCTGCACCGGGGCGCCGGGGCCTACATCTGCGGCGAGGAGACGGCCCTGCTGTCGTCGCTGGAGGGCCAGCGCGGCCAGCCCAAGCTGCGCCCGCCCTTCCCGGCCGTCGAGGGCCTGTACCGGGCCCCGACCACCGTCAACAACGTCGAGACGGTGGCCACCGTGCCCTGGATCATCCGCAAGGGCGTCGACTGGTTCCGCTCCATGGGCTCGGAGAAGTCGCCCGGCCCCAAGCTGTTCAGCGTCTCCGGCGACGTCGTCAACCCCGGCAACTTCGAGTTCCCCCTGGGCGTGCCCGCCCGCGAGGTGATCATGGGCGCGGCCGGCGGGATGCGCGACGGCAAGGAGCTGAAGGCCTGGACCCCCGGCGGGTCCTCGACCCCGATGCTGACCGCCGACCACCTCGACACCCCGATGGACTTCGAGGGCATCCAGGGCGCCGGCAGCCTGCTCGGCACGGCCGCGGTGATGGTCTTCTCCGAGGACGTCTGCATGGTCAGGGCGTGCCTGAACTTCACCGAGTTCTACGCCCACGAGTCGTGCGGCAAGTGCACCCCCTGCCGGGAGGGCACCGACTGGATGCGCAAGATCCTGGGCCGGCTGGAGAGCGGCCAGGGCCAGCCCGACGACATGGACACCCTCAAGGACATCTGCGACTCGATCTTCGGGCGCTCCTTCTGCGCCCTCGGCGACGGGGCGACCAGCCCGATCGTCTCCGCCCTGAAGTTCTTCCGCGACGAGTTCGACGAGCACGTCAGCGGCGGCGGCTGCCCCTTCCCGGGGGCGCGCGTCACCGTTGGCGCCCACTAGGAGCCGCATGGCCGACAAGCCGACCACCGTGAAGATCACCATCGACGGCCAGGAGCTGGAGGTCCCTCCGGGCACGCTGGTGATCCGGGCCGCCGAGCAGCTGGGCACGATCGTCCCCCGCTTCTGCGACCACCGGCTGCTCGCCCCCCTGGGGGCCTGCCGCCAGTGCCTGGTCGAGGTGGCCGGCCAGCGCAAGCCGCTGACCGCCTGCACGACCACGGTGACCGACGGCATGGAGGTCAAGACCCAGGTCACCTCCGAGGTGGCCAGGGCCGGCCAGGAGGGCAACCTCGAGCTGCTGCTGATCAACCACCCGCTCGACTGCCCCATGTGCGACAAGGGCGGCGAGTGCCCGCTCCAGGACCAGACCCTGGCCCACGGCCCCGGCGAGACCCGCTTCGTCGAGACCAAGCGCCACTACCAGAAGCCGATCAAGATCTCCGAGACGGTCCTGCTCGACCGGGAGCGCTGCGTCCTCTGCGCCCGCTGCACCCGCTTCTCCAGCGAGATCGCCGGTGACCCGTTCATCGAGCTGTTCGAGCGGGGGGCGCTGGAGCAGGTGGCGATCTACGAGGACGAGCCGTACGAGAGCCACTACAGCGGCAACGTCGTCCAGATCTGCCCGGTGGGGGCGCTGACCTCGCCCTCCTACCGGTTCCAGGCCCGGCCGTTCGACCTGTCCTCGGCCGACGGGGTCTGCAACCACTGCGCCGCCGGCTGCAACCTGCGCATCGACGCCCGCCGGGGCATGGTCACCCGCCAGCTGGCCCGCGACAACGACGACGTCAACGAGGCCTGGAACTGCGACCGGGGCCGCTACGGCTTCGCCTACGCCCAGTCGCCGAACCGGGTGCTGATCCCGCACCTGTCCGAGGACGGCAAGCTGCGGACCGCCTCCTGGTCGGAGGCGCTGCGCCGGGCCGCCGACGGGATCCGCGCCGCCAAGGGCAAGGGGGTCGGGGTGCTGGTCGGCGGCCACCTGACCGACCAGGACGCCTACGCCCTGCAGAAGCTGGCCCGGGTCGCGCTCGGCACCAACAACGTCGACGCCCGCTCCTGGTCCGAGGACGAGGAGGGGGCGGCCGCCGCCGCCTCGGTCGCCGGGCGCGGCCCCGAGGACGGCATGCCCACCTACCGCGACCTGGAGGCGGCCAGGGCGGTGGTGGTGGTCGACCTCGACCCGCACGAGGAGTCGCCCATCCTCTGGCTGCGGCTGCGCAAGGCGGCCATGCGCCGGGGCGTGCCGGTGGTCGCGGTCGGGTCGCGGCCGGGACGGCTGGCCGAGTTCGCCACCGTGGTCGCCACCCGGCCCGGCGGCCAGGCCGAGGCCCTCGGCCGCCTCGGCCGGGGCGACGGCGACGCCGGCAAGCTGCTCACCGAGGGCGACGGCGAGGTGATCGTGCTCGCCGGGTGGCGGGGCGGGGCCACCGGCGGGCTGGCCGCGGCGGCCCGGCTGGCCGCGGCCCTGGGCGGGCGGTTCGCCTGGGTGCCACGGCGGGCCGGGGACCGGGGGGCGCTGGACGCGGGCGCCCGGCCCGGCCTGCTGCCCGGCGGGCGGCCGGTGGGCGACGCCGCCGCCCGGGGCGAGCTGGCCGAGGCCTGGGGGGCCGAGCTGCCCGACGGGCCCGGCCTGGACGGCCCGGCCATGGTCGCGGCGGCCGCCGCCGGCGAGCTGGGCGTGCTGGTCCTGGCCGGGGTCGACCTTCACCGCGACCACGGCCCCCGCGAGCTGGCCGCCCAGGCGCTGGAGCGGGCCTTCGTGATCGCCGTCGACCACGAGGTCAACGACACCACCAGCCAGGCCGACGTGCTCCTGCCCGGGGTCGTCCACGCCGAGACCGAGGGCACCTTCACCGACTGGGAGGGCCGGGTCCAGGCCACCCACCGGGCCGTCCCGGTCGGCGGGGCCGCCCAGGAGATCTGGGACCTGGCCGCCCAGCTCGCGGCCAGGCTCGGGACCGACCTCGGGTTCGCCGGCCCCGGCCTGGCCGCCGCCGAGCTCGAGCGGTTCCGGAAGCGCCCGCCCGGAGCGGCGGCCGTGCCAGAACCCGCCCCACCGGCCGTGCCAGAACCCGCCCCACCGGCCGTGCCGGAACCCGCCCCACCGGTCCATGGGGCCCCTACCGGGAGGGTAGCCGCGGGCGAGGACGGAGGCGAATCGTTGTCCACACCCCCCTCCTCGGGCGCCGGGGAGCCCGAGAACGACGGCCTCGAGCTGGTCACCTATCCGCTGCTGCTGGACGCGGCCTCGATGCTGGCCAGGGCGGCCGACCTGAACCGCGAGACCCCGGGGGCGTTCGTCGAGCTCCACCCCGACGACGCCGGCCGGCTCGGCCTGGCCGACGGGGCCAGCGCCGAGGTCGACTTCGGCGAGGAGCGCACGGCCCGCCTGCCGGTCCGGGTCGCCCCCACGGTCGCCCCCGGCTGCGCCTTCGTCCCGGCCAACCAGCCCGACCTGGCCCTGGGGGCCCTGCTCGGCCCGTCCCCGGCCCTGCGGGTCAAGGTCACCGCGGTCGAGGAGGCGGCGGCGTGACCGGGACCGTCTGGGACATCTTCATCCTGCTCGTCAAGGTCGTCGGCGTGTTCGCCGCCCTGATGGTGACGGTCCTGCTGACCATCTGGCTCGAGCGCCGCATCGTGGCCTTCATGCAGACCCGGGTCGGCCCCAACCGGGTCGGGCCCTTCGGGGTCCTCCAGACCCTGGCCGACGGCATCAAGCTGTTCTTCAAGGAGGACGTGCGGCCCAGCAACGCCGACAAGCTCCTCTACGGCGTCGCCCCGGTGATCATGATGATCCCGGCCTTCCTGGCCTTCTCGGTGATCCCGTTCGGCTTCGCCTTCGGCAGCGAGCGGGCCCAGCTGGCCGACCTCAACGTCGGCCTGCTGTTCGTGCTGGCCATGGGCAGCCTCCAGGTGTACGGGATCGTGCTCGCCGGCTGGGCCTCGGGGTCGAACTACCCGCTGCTGGGGGCGGTCCGCTCCTCGGCCCAGATGATCAGCTACGAGATCGCCCAGGGGCTGTCGCTGGTCGGGGTGTTCATGACCGCCGGCACCCTGTCGGCCGCCGGCATCGTCGCCGCCCAGCAGGGCGACCCGCTGCTGGGCTTCATCCCCCGCTGGTACGTCATCTTCCAGTTCCCGCTGTTCCTGGTGTTCCTGCTGTCGGGCATCGCCGAGACCAACCGGGCCCCCTTCGACCTCCCCGAGGCCGAGTCGGAGCTGGTCGGCGGCTACCACACCGAGTACTCGGGGGTGAAGTTCGCCCTGTTCTTCCTGGCCGAGTACCTGAACATCGTCACCGTGTCGGCGGTGGCCACCACCGCGTTCCTGGGCGGCCCGGACGGGCCCGCGCCCGACTTCCTGCCCTGGCTCTGGCCGATCCTGTGGTTCGCGGCCAAGGTCTTCTTCTTCATCTTCATCTTCATCTGGCTGCGGGCCACCCTGCCCCGGCTGCGCTTCGACCGGCTGATGGACTTCGGCTGGAAGGTGCTGATCCCGGTCGCCCTGGCCTGGGTCGCGGTCACCGCCGTGGTCCTGGTGGTCGACGTCAACCTGCCCCGCCCGGTGCTGCTCGGCGCCATCGGCGTGCTGCTCGCCCTGCTGCTGCTCTCGTTCCTGCTGCCTTCCTCGGACAAGGAGAAGGCGGACCGCACCGCCCCCGGAGGGTCCACCCCATGATGCCCAGCGAGATCCTGAAGGGGCTGTCGGTCACCTTCCGGAGCATGTTCCGCAAGCGCAACACCGTGCAGTACCCGGAGGAGAAGCGGCCGACCTCGCCCCGGTTCCACGGCCGCCACCAGCTCAACCGCTACCCCGACGGCCTGGAGCGGTGCATCGGCTGCGAGCTCTGCGCCTACGCCTGCCCGGCCGACGCCATCTACGTCCAGGGGGCCGACAACACCCCCGAGGCCCGCTACTCGGTGGGGGAGCGGTACGCGGCCATCTACCAGATCAACTACAACCGCTGCATCTTCTGCGGCCTCTGCATCGAGGCCTGCCCGACCCGCGCCCTGACCATGACCAACGAGTACGAGCTGTCGTCGCCGACCCGCCAGGGCCTGGTCTACGACAAGCCCGACCTGCTGGCCGCCGTGCCCGCCGGGGCCAAGCCCCCGCCGCACACCGACGCCACCGACGGCCCGCCCGCGATCGCCCGCTACGGCCCCCAGGCCTCGGTCTCCCAGGAGTCGGTCGAGCCGGTCTGGGCCCTGCTCCGCGAGCAGGAGAGCCGCCAGGCCGACCGCGAGCTGCCGGCGGACGAGGGCGTGGCCAAGTGACGTCCTCCGAGCAGGCCGAGCTGATCGTCTTCATCATCCTGGCCCCGCTGGCCGTGGTCACCGCCCTCGGCATGGTGCTGACCCGCAACGCCGTCTACTCGGCCCTGCTGCTGGTGGTCAACTTCTTCTGCCTGGCCGGGTTCTACGTGCTCCTGGAGGCCCAGTTCGTGGCCGCCGTGCAGGTGATCGTCTACGCCGGGGCGATCATGGTCCTGTTCCTGTTCGTGCTGATGCTGCTCGGCATCGGCAACGAGGTGGTGGTCAAGGAGCAGATGCGGGGCCAGCGGCCGGCCGCCGTCCTGCTCGCCCTGGGGCTGCTGGTGGCGATCGTCGGTGCCCTGGCCGCCGGGGTGTTCGACGCCGAGCCGGCCAGCCTGGCCGCGGCCAACGAGGGCGGCAACGTCGAGGCGATCGGCCGGATCCTGTTCACCCGCTACACCTTCGCCTTCGAGACCGCCGGGATCCTGCTGGTGGTGGCGGCCGTCGGCGCCCTGGTGCTGGGGAAGCGGCAGCCATGAGGGTCGGGCCCGGCGCGTACCTCCTCCTCTCGGCCATCCTGTTCGCCATCGGCGTGGCCGGGGTGCTGATCCGGCGCAACGCCATCGTGGTCTTCATGTGCATCGAGCTGATGCTGAACGCGGTCAACCTGTCGTTCATCACCTTCGCCAAGACCAACGGCTCCCTGGACGGCCAGGTGCTGGCCTTCTTCGTCATGGTGGTGGCCGCCGCCGAGGTCGTGGTCGGCCTCGGCATCCTGGTCGCCATCTTCCGCAAGCGCTCGTCGACCTCGGTCGACGACGTCAACCTGCTCAAGGGGTGACGGTGCCCTGAACGCTACCGGCGCGACCCGCCTGATCTGGCTGCTCCCGGTCCTGCCCCTGGCCGGGTTCGCGGTCAACGTGCTGTTCGGCCAGCGCCTGCGCGCCCTGGCCGGCTGGATCGCCACCCTGGCCGTCGCCGCCGCCTTCGTGGTCGCCCTGGCCGCCTTCTTCGAGCTGCTGTCGCATCCCGGCGAGGAGCGCACCCAGATCCTGCGCGGCTACGAGTGGTTCACCTCGGGCGACCTGCGGGTCGCCTTCGACCTGCGCTGGGACCCCCTGTCGGCGCTCATGGCCCTGGTCGTGACCGGCGTCTCCAGCCTCATCCACCTGTACTCGATCGGCTACATGGAGCACGACGAGCGGCGCGAGACCTTCTTCTCCTGGCTCAACCTGTTCGTGGCCTCGATGCTGGTGCTGGTGCTGGCCCAGAACTTCCTGGTCATGTTCCTGGGCTGGGAGGGGGTCGGGCTCTGCTCCTACCTGCTGGTCGGCTTCTGGTTCAACCGGCGGCTGCTGGTCGTCAACCCGCTGGGCCGGCTGGTCGAGGGCGAGCCCGACGACACCCGCGAGGTGTGGGCGCCGCCCGCGGCCAAGAAGGCCTTCCTGGCCAACCGCATCGGCGACGTCGGCTTCCTGCTGGCCATGTTCCTGATCTTCGCGACCACCGGCAGCCTCGACTTCGACGTCGTCTTCGGCGAGGCCGGCGCGCTGGCCGCGGGGACGGCCACGGCCATCGCCCTGCTGCTGTTCCTGGCCTGCACGGGCAAGAGCGCCCAGTTCCCGCTGTACGTCTGGCTGCCCGACGCCATGGCCGGCCCGACCCCGGTGTCGGCCCTCATCCATGCCGCCACCATGGTCACCGCCGGCGTGTTCCTGGTCGCCAGGACCCACACCATCTTCGAGGCCTCCGGGACCGCCCAGACGGTGGTGCTGCTGGTCGGCGCCGGCACCGCCCTGCTGGCCGCCCTGATCGCCATCGGCCAGGACGACATCAAGAAGATCCTCGCCTACTCGACCGTCTCCCAGCTCGGCTACATGTTCATCGGTGTCGCGCTGGGCCCGATCGGCTACGCCGCCGGCATGCTCCACCTGGTCACCCACGCCTTCTTCAAGGCCCAGCTGTTCCTCGGGGCCGGGTCGGTGATGCACGGCAACGACGACGACACCGACATCAAGCACTTCGGCGGGCTGCGCTCGGCCATGCCGATCACCTTCTGGACGACCATGGCCGCCTGGGCGGCCATCGTCGGGGTGCCGTTCACCTCCGGCTTCTACTCCAAGGACCAGGTGCTGGCGGCCGCCTTCGAGCACGGCGGGATCGGCCTGCTGGCCTGGGCGATCGGGGTGTTCACGGCCGGTCTGACCGCCTTCTACATGTCCCGCTACGTGTTCCTGACCTTCTTCGGCGAGCGGCGCTGGCCCGAGGGCCGCCACCCGCACGAGTCGCCGCCGGTCATGACCGTGCCCCTGATCGTGCTCGCCGTGCTGGCCCTGGTGGCCGGGTTCGCCCTCACCACCTTCACCGGCGAGGGCGGCCGCTTCCAGGCCTTCCTGGAGCCGGTCCTCGGCGCCCCCGAGGAGCACGAGTCGCTGGCCGCCGCGGCCGGCCTGTCGGCGGCGGCCACCGGGCTGGCCGCCGTCGGGGCGATCGTCGCCTGGCTGCTGTACGTCCGGCCGTTCGACTGGCTGGCCCTGCGCCGCCGCTGGGCCGGGGCCTGGCGGCCCCTGGCCGAGAAGCTCTACGTCGACCAGGTCTACGAGTTCTTCACCGTCAACCTGGGCGGTGCGCTCGCCGCCTTCCTGGCCCGCAACGTCGACCAGCGGGGCATCGACGGCGCCGTCAACGGCGTGGCCGAGCTGGTCGGCAGCAGCGCCCGCAGCGGCCGGCGTCTCCAGTCCGGCCTGGTCCGCAGCTACGCTCTCGGCGTCCTCGGGGGCGCCGTGCTGATCGTCGCCTTCCTGGTGTTCCGGCCATGACCCCCTCCTCCCTGGAGCCGCCGCCGTGCTGCTGACCGCCACCCTGTTCGCCCCCCTGGCCGGGGCGCTGCTGGTCGCCCTCGTCCCGGCGGCCCGGCAGGAGTCGGCCCGGCTGGTCGCGCTGGCGGCCAGCCTGGTGACCCTCGGCCTGGCGGTGGTGCTGGCCGCCCGCTTCCAGACCGGCGATGCCGGCTTCCAGCTGGGCATGACCGCCGAGTGGGTGCCGGCCTTCGGGGTCAGCTACCGGGTCGGGGTCGACGGGGTCAGCCTGCCCCTGGTCCTGCTCACGGCCGTGCTCACCCCGCTGGCCATCGCCGGCTCCTGGCGCATGGCCGACCGGCCCCGCACCTACCTGGCCCTGCTGCTGGTGCTCGAGACGGCCATGCTCGGCGTGTTCGTGAGCCTCGACCTGTTCCTGTTCTACGTGTTCTGGGAGGCGGTGCTGGTCCCGGCCTACTTCCTGATCGGCTCCTTCGGCGGGGAGCGGCGGGTCTACGCGGCGGTCAAGTTCTTCGTCTACACCCTGCTCGGCGGCCTGCTCATGCTGGTCGGCATCATCGCCCTGTTCTGGCTGCACCAGCAGGCCACCGGGACCCCGACCTTCGACTACGAGGCCCTGGTCGACTTCCAGAAGGCGCCCTCCACCCAGCGCTGGCTGTTCGCGGCCTTCTTCGCCGCCTTCGCCATCAAGACCCCGGTGTGGCCGTTCCACACCTGGCTGCCCGACGCCTACACCGAGGCCCCGACCACCACCACCGTGCTGCTGGCCGGGGTCATGTCCAAGCTCGGCGTCTACGGGTTCCTGCGCTTCGCCCTGCCGCTGTTCCCCGACGGCGCCCGCTGGGCCCAGCCGGTGCTGCTCACCCTGGCCGTGGTCGGCATCCTCTACTGCGCCCTGGTCGCCACCATGCAGCGCGACTTCAAGACCCTGGTCGCCTACTCCTCCGTCTCCCACCTGGGCTTCATCGTGCTCGGCATCTTCGCCTTCAACCTCCAGGGGCTCCAGGGCGGGGTGTTCTACATGGTCGCCCACGGGCTGGTCATCGGCGGGCTGTTCTTCATCACCGGCATGCTCGAGGAGCGCCGCGGCACCCGCCGGATCGAGGAGTTCGGCGGCCTCCAGCAGGTGGTGCCCCGCATGGGCGGGGTCATGCTGGTGATCACCCTCGGCTCGGTCGCCCTGCCCGGCCTGGTCGGCTTCGTGGGCGAGTTCCTCACCCTGCTCGGGGCGTTCCTCGAGAACCGGGTGTACGCCGTGCTGGCCACCGTCGGGGTGATCCTGGGCGCCGTCTACCTGCTCTGGGCCTACCAGCGGATGTGGCACGGGCCGCTGGAGCGGGAAGAGAATCGGTCCCTGCCCGACCTGACCAGGCGGGAATGGGCCATCCTGGCCCCGCTGGTCGCCGCCATCATCGTCCTGGGCCTGTTCCCCCGGCCGGTGCTCGACCGGGTCGAGCCGTCGGCCCAGCGCGTCGTCGAGCAGACCCAGGCCCCGAGTCCCTGACCCCGGAGGAGCTCCGTGCACCCGCTGGCCCAAGCCACCACCCAGCCTCTGCCCCTGCCAGAGGTCGACTGGCGCGCCATCGCCCCCGAGCTGGCCCTGGCCGTCGCCGGGGTGGTGCTCCTGCTGGTGGTGGCCTTCTGGCCGCGGGCCGGGCGGGGCGTGCTCGCCGGCCTGACCCTGGCCGGCCTGGCCGCCGCCGCCGCCCTCACCGTCTGGAACTGGGACCTGGAGCGGGTCGCCTTCGAGGGCGCGGTGTCGCTGGACGGCATCACCCGCTACGCCAGGGCGGTCCTGCTGGCCGTCGGCGCCCTGGCCACCCTGATGGTCGCCCAGGGCGACAGCCGCGAGGGGGAGCCGGACGACAGCCCGCCCGAGGTGTTCCCGCTGCTGCTGTTCGCCCTGCTCGGGATGGTGCTGCTGGCCGCAGCCTCCGACCTGCTGGTGGTGTTCATCGCCCTGGAGATCCTCTCGCTCAGCCTGTACGTGATGGCCGGCGAGACCCGGCGCCTGGCCGCCCAGGAGGCGGCCATGAAGTACTTCCTGCTGGGGGCGTTCTCCTCGGCCTTCCTGCTCTACGGCATCGCGCTGTGCTACGGGGCCACCGGCAGCACCAACCTGCTCGAGATCGCCGACGCCACCGGCGACCCGACCGCCGACGGCACCCTGCTGCTGGCCGGGGTCGGCCTGCTGGCCGTCGGCTTCCTGTTCAAGGTGTCGGCGGTGCCGTTCCACATGTGGACCCCCGACGTCTACCAGGGCACCCCGACCCCGGTGGCCGCCTTCATGGCCGCCGCCACCAAGGTGGCCGGGTTCGCGGTGTTCCTGCGGGTGTTCGCCGGGGCCCTGGGCGGGCTGGTCGTGTCGTGGCGGCCGGTGATCGCCGGGGCGGCCGTGCTCACCATGCTGGTCGGGGCCGCCCTGGCCGTGGTCCAGACCGACCTCAAGCGGATGCTCGCCTACTCCTCCATCAGCCACGCCGGCTACCTGCTGGTCGGGGTGGCCGCGGCCGCCACCGTGCCCGCCGGGGTGTCGGCCTCCATGTTCTACCTGCTGACCTACGCCTTCATGGTGATGGGGGCGTTCATGGTCGTGCAGTACGTGTCGCGGCTCGGCCCGCCCGACGACGACGCCATCGGGGAGCGGTCGTCCCTGGAGGACTACCGCGGCCTGGCCAGGCGCCACCCGTGGGCGGCCGGGCTGCTGGCCGTGTTCATGCTCGCCCTCACCGGCATCCCGCCCCTGTCCGGCTTCTGGGCCAAGTACTACGTGTTCCTGGCCGGCATCGAGGCCGGGCTGACCTGGCTGGTGGTGGTGGCCGTGATCAGCTCGGTCATCTCGGCCTTCTTCTACCTGCGGGTGCTGGTCGTTGCCTACCTCCAGGAGCCGGTGGGCGACCCCGGGGCCGAGACGGCGCCCGGCCGGACCCCGGCCCTCGGGGTCGCCCTCGGGCTGGCCGGCCTGCTCACGGTGGCCATCGGCCTGGCCCCCGAGGCGCTGATCGCGGCCGCCCGGTCGGCCGAGAGGATCCTGGGGTAGCCGTGGCCCGGTCCCGCCCTCCCGTGACCGACGATCTCGCCTCGATCCAGGCGAACGTCAAGGCCGGGCTGGGCCGGGTCGAGGGGGCGCTGGCCGAGGCGGTGGCCACCGCCGACCCGTTCGTCGCCGAGGCGGCCAGCTACCTGGTCACCGCCGGCGGCAAGCGGCTGCGCCCGACCCTGGTCCTGATCGCCGGCCACACCGGCGACCCGGACGAGTCCCGCCTGGTCGGGGCGGCCGTGGCCATCGAGCTCACCCACCTGTCCAGCCTCTACCACGACGACGTGATGGACGAGGCCGAGCTGCGCCGGGGCATGCGCTCGCCCAACGCCCGCTACGACAACAAGGTGGCCGTGCTCACCGGCGACTACCTGTTCGCCAGGGCCTCGGAGGTCACGGCCAGCCTCGGCACCGAGGCGACCCGGGTCCTGGCCAGGGCGATCGCCCGCCTCACCCAGGGCCAGATCCGCGAGGTCCGCGGCCCCGGCCCCGGCGACGACCCGGTCGAGCACTACCTGGCCGTGCTCGCCGACAAGACCGGGGCCCTGATCGCGACCGCCTGCCGGCTCGGCGGCTACCTGGCCGGGGCCGACCCGCGGGTGGTGGCCGCGCTGACCGAGTTCGGCGAGCGGGTCGGCCGGGCCTTCCAGCTCGGCGACGACCTGCTCGACATCACCGGCGACGCCGGCGTGGCCGGCAAGGCCCCCGGCGGCGACCTGCGGGCCGGGGTCCGCACCCTGCCCGTCCTCTACCTCCTCCGCCAGGGCGGCCCCGACGCGGCCAAGCTCACCACCGTCCTCGACGGCGACCACGACAACGGCGCCATCAACGACGCCCTCGACCTGCTGCGCCGCTCGCCCGCCCTCACCGAGGCCCGCCGCACCGCCCAGGCCGAGGTCGACGCCGCCCGCGCCGCCCTCGACGGCGTCCCCGCGGGTCCGGTCCGCACCGCCCTCCAGGCCGTCGCCGACCAGGTCCTGGATCGCCAGGTGTAGGGAGCCGGGGTCCCGGCCGATCGAATCGGAACGGGCCGCCGATCCCGTGACGCCGCGACAGCCGTCGCCTGCTGGCCGGTTGAAATGAACCCGGGCGGATGCCGAGGTCATCGACGCTGACTGCTCCACTTGACGCCCTCAACCCGCGGCGACGTCCCCGACCTCACCAATCTCCACGGCGCCGACCACTCCGAGCTCGGCGCCGCCGTCGCCGATCCAGGTTCCCGAGCCGCCGGGTCGACCATCCGGGGTAAGGCTCTTCGTCATGAAGCGTGGTGAGCGACCTCGCAGTCTCGCGGTCCGGTCAGTCTGCCACCTGACGCCGCAGTGCAATAGCAGCCGCAGCCGGTAGCTGGCGAAGGCACGAAAGCCGTGTCCGATGCGCTCGATCTTCTTGATGAGCAGGTTGACAGCCTCGGTCGGTCCGTTGGAGCAGCCGTCGGTGACGTGCCAGGCAAGGATCTCGGCCCTGCCAGGCTCGTGAGGTGCGGGCTAGGCGCGACAGCTCGACCACGCCGACGCCGTCTGCCCAGCGATAGAAGCGCTGCAGGGCGGCGCGGCCGCCGGCATGCTGACCGCGGCGTAGACCGCTCGCAGCAGCTCCTTGCCCTGCCAGGCCGCGGCGACCTCACCGGTCAGATCCCCAGCCCGAAGGCCGGCTCGTAGCCGCGACCACCCTGGCGTAATCCAGCGGTACGAACAGGGCGCTGGCATAGCCGCGCCGGGGGTCCAGCGCGACCGTGGCGACCTGGGCCAGCCAGTCGCGTGACCGAGCGTCGAGCCAGCTGTGCACCGCGGTGGCCTTGAGGAACCTCGTCTTTCGCGGCGGCCCTAGGCGGCGAGGACCTCCCGCAGGCGGACCGCGAACGCCTCCGGCTCGCCCATCTGGCCGTATTCGCCGCCGAGAAACCCGGCGTGGCCGCCTGGGAACGTGACCGGCGTCGTTCCGAGCCGCTCGGCAACGGCATGCGCGCCGCGGTTGGCCAGCTCGCCCGTCGACTCCGCGCCGGCCGCCACGACGATGCGGGTCGATGCCGTCCGGAGCGCCTCGAAGTCGGGCTCATAGTGGGTTAACGACACGATGTTCTGACCGACCATCGGGTCGTTCCGTGAGCCGTCGTCTTCGGTCGGTAGTCCGAACATTGCAGGATCCGGCGCGGGCTGCTCGAGGTAGTCGGCCGGGATCGGACCTTTGTGGCTGGCGATGGCGATGAACTTGGCCATCGCCGGGCCGAGTCCGCTGCGCAGATACGTCTGGTGGATGTCCCGGTTCGCGGCCAGCGCGAACTCGCGGTCCGGCAGCACCGCGGCCGCCGGTGGCTCGTGGGCGACGAGCGTCCGTACCTGCTCGGGGTGGCGCGCGACCAGAGCGAGTGCACTGATCGCGCCGCCGCTGCTGGCGAAAAGGTCAACCGGTCCGGGGTCCAGGGCCGAGATGAGCCGGTGGAGGTCGTCCGCGTGCTCCTCGGGCGTTGACGTGGCCGCGTCGTCGGTGCGTCGGCTGCGCTCGACACCGCGCGGGTCGTACGTCACGACCATGCGATCGGTGAAGTATCGGGAGAGCGTCCCGAACCCTGCGGCGCCCATTGGCAACGCGATCAGCAGCAACACGGGCGCGTCGCTGGTCCCGTTCCTCCGGACGTCATAGGTCAGCACCGCGCCCGGTACCTCGAGGGTGTGCGTCGTCAGTTCCGTCATGCCGCCGCTCCTCCTGAAATCTGGAGGTCAATGTCCTTCACGGACGATCGATGCGTAGCTCCCGGGGGGTCGAAGCGGCACTCCCTCCCCTGGATGCCCCTCAGTCGCTGACGGAATCACTATCTGCCATCACGCGCCGGTGGTCCCGTGTCACAATGTCAGCGACCACAGGTTCCGTGCCATCCGCTCCAGTGACTCCCTTCAGATCGATCGCCGCGTACTGCCCGCCGGGCGTCTCCGCGTTCGGTCTCGGAGTGATCGCGGAAGTCTTCGGGGCCAAGACGCTGCCGGGCACGCCCACGTTCGAGATCGCACTGTGCAGCGACCGTCCGGGAGCCGTCACCAGCGACATCGGCGTCCCGATCACCGTCGAGCACGGCCTGGACGCCCTCGCCGCCGCCGATCTCGTCATTGCCTGCCCTTGGAGTGGGTTCCGTTCGCCGCCCACCGCGGACGCCGTCTCCACCCTCCAGACTGCGCACCACCGGGGAGCGCTGATCGCCGGTCCCTGCGTCGGCGCGTTCCTGCTGGCCGAAGCGGGCCTGCTCGACCGGCGGCGCGCCACCACCCACTGGCGCTTCGCCGCGACCTTCGCCGCCCGATACCCCCGCGTGCGCATGACCCCTGACGTGCTGTACGTCGACGAGGGGCAGGTCGTGACCGGCGCCGGCGCCATGGCCGGCGTCGACATGTGCCTACACCTGCTGCGCCGCGAGCACGGCTCGGCGATCGCCAACACCATCGCCCGCGACCTGGTCGCGCCGCCCCACCGCCATGGCGGCCAGGCGCAGTACCTGGCCTTTCCGGCGGTACCCGCCACCGACGACCGCCTCGCCGACGTCCTAGCGTGGGCCACCGCGCACCTTGACACCGCCCTCAGCGTCGACACGCTCGCCGACCGGGCGATGTGCAGTCGCCGCTCCTTCTACCGCTGGTTCAAGACGACCACGGGCACGACGCCGCACGCCTGGCTGCGGACCCAGCGGCTCAACCGGGCAGAGGAACTGCTGGAGACGACCGACCTGACCGTCGACCACATCGCCCACCGCGTCGGCTACGCCAGCGCCACTGCAATGCGCGAGCAGTTCACCCTCCGCCGCGGCGTCAGCCCCCACGCCTATCGCCGCACCTTCAGAGGAAGCTGCCAAGAAGCGAGTCACGCCGACGGCACCATGCCGCACGCGTGATGGCCCGCTACCGACCCCATTGACCTGCTGAACGCCCGGGTTCCGCAGCTCGGGTTGCGCGTGGTCCACGAATCTGGTCGGTGACCAGCAGAGATGGGCGATAGCAGGCGCACACGGCGTGTATCTAGGCGCGAGCGTCGGCGCTGGTCAGGAGGCTGCGGCCGCCGGGGTGAGCTGGCAGATACGCGGGGGGTCGGCCAGCTGGAGCTTGGCCAGGATGGTGCGCTGGGGGCTGGTGAGCTCGGTGCGCTGGCGGAAGGTCCCGGCCGGGCCGGCGAAGGTGCCCAGGGTGATGCGCTCCAGCTCGCGGCGCAGGGCGGGCCAGGGCTGCTGGCAGGTGGTTTCGATGGTGCGGGTCAGCAGCAGCGCCAGCCAGCACAGCAGCACGTGGGCGCGGATGCGTTCCTCCTTGCGGTGGTAGACCGGCCGCAGGTCGAGCACCTGTTTCATGTCGCGCCAGCCGCGCTCGACTTGGAGCAGCTGCTTGTAGCCCAGCGCGATGTCCTCGGCGCTCAGGTGCGGGTCGCTGGAGCGCAGCAGGTACTTGCCGTCCAGGCCCTGCTCGGCCTTGACCGCCCGCTGGTCGAGGCGCAGCAGCCCACCGGGGGTGACCCGCAGGAAGCGGTTGAGCCCCGGCTTGGTCGACAGCACTCCGCGCAGCTCGGCCCGCTTGGTCGCGCGCAGCTGGTCGGTGCCGGCGATCAGCTCCTGGAGTTGGGCCAGCAGCCGCTGGCGCACGGCGGCGTCACGCTCGGCCTGCTCGGGGTTGTAGCAGATCACGAACCGCTCGGCCTCGCTGATCTTGACCTCCTTGACCCGCAGGTTGTCGGCCACCTGCTGGTAGCGGCCCTGCCGTGACAGGGCGGCGGTGGCCTCGGCCGAGCCCGAGCGCAGCCGCTCCCCGAGGATGTAGTGGTGGTCGCCGCGGCGCAGGTAGCGGCGGTTGTCGGCCGAGGCGAAGCCGCGGTCGGCGACCCAGATGACCCGGGTCAGCGTCCAGTCCCGCAGGTCGGCTTTGACCTGGCGGATCAGCACCTGGTCGCTGGTGTTGCCGGGCCAGCACCACACCCGGACCGGGATCCCGGTGCGGGTGACCGCCATGCCGACCACGATCTGCGGCAGGTCGTCGCGGTGGTCCTTGGAGTGGCCGTGGCTGCGAAACCCGGCCGGCTTGGCGCCGTCACCATCATCTGCGGCGGGGTCGGTGGCCTCGGGTAGGGCATGGCCGCGCTGGTCCCTGGCGATCGGCTCGTCAGGCTCATCCAGTTCGAAGTAGGTCGAGGTGGTGTCGAAGAACAGCAGGTCGACCTCGAGGTTGAGGAGGTTAGCGACCCGGCCGAAGACCTCGCGCTCCAGCTCGTGGTGGATCTCCAGCAGCCAGTCCATCGCCCGGTAGCAGGCGTCGTCGCTGGTGTGCTCCAGCCCCGGGATGGCCACGTCGTCGCTGATCCAGCCGGCGGCGGCCAGCTTCGACGATGGCGCCAGCGCCCGGTTGGCGACCAGGGCGAACAGCACCCGTTCGGCCGAGGGGTCCAGCCGGCGGCCGGCCAGCAGCCGCCGCATGGTCTGGTCGATCCCCAGGCGGCGCCACAGCCCGTCCAGCGCCCAGGCCCCACCCAGCGGCCGCGACTCGACAAACGCAAGGCCCTCGCCCGCCTGCGCGGCCAGCGCCTGATCGGGGTCCAGGAACCGCGTGACGGAAGCGACCAGGCGTTGCAGCGCGGCGCGGTTGTTGGCGTCCTCGCGGCCGAAGTTGTAGATGACCTGCACCTTGGACCGTTTGGCCTGGGGATCCCAGATGTTGTGGGCCAGCTGTAGGTAGCGCACGACCGAGCCGTCGCTGTTCTTCCGGGGCGTGGCCCGCAGGTACATGGACTAGAACATTTCACATCTTCCAAGGCAGATCAACATTCCCTCGAACAGGCGTGTATCTATGCGGATCCGGGATTCTCACCATGCCGCACGCCGCTCACCTGCGACTTCCGACCCACCCACGGCCCAAAACCCTGATTAGCTGCGGAACGCGGGTCAAGCCAACCTTTGTTCAGTCCGTTTGGCGCATAGGAATTCAGGGACGCGGCACAGGCCAATGCCGGGTGCCGCGAGGGATCCGAAGCCCAACCGCCAGCTCCGTAGGCTGGTGCTCTGGGTCGATCTGGTCGGCTCCAGACGGAACTGGCCTG
>CALGFH010000292.1 GCA_937881255.1 uncultured Actinomycetes bacterium | reverse complement strand
ACCGCGACCCCACCGCATCGGCGACATCCCAACGCCCGGCGACACCACAGCGCCGCCTGAACCGACCAGCAGGTCGAGGCACCCTCGCGCGCCAGAACGGCCCGACCCGCCGAGCCAGGCGACTGCATGGGGCCCGATAGCCCGGGCCCGACCCCACCGTGCCAGGCGACTGGATGGGGCCCGAACAGCCCGAGCCCGCCGTGCCAGGCGACTGGATGGGCCCGAACAAGCCGACCCCACCGTGCCAGGCGACTGCATGGGGCCCGACCCACCGTACCAGGTGAACGACCGGGGCCCGACAGCGGCGGGTGAGGTCTGGGCGCCCCGCCGAGCGCGGGTGGGGTCGCGCCCGCCTGCCGAGCTAGGTGGACGCGATCGTGGCCGGCGTCCGGCGGGTGAAGGTGAGCTTGTCGCCTTCGGTGTCGACCAGGATGGCGTCGCCGTCGGCCAGTTCGCCCGCGAGCAGGCGCCTGGCCAGTTCGTCGCCGATGGCCTTCGCAATCAACCTCCGGAGGGGGCGGGCACCGTAGGCCGGGTCGTAGCCGCGGTCGGCCAGCCAGGCCTTGGCGGCCGGGGTGAGCTCGAGGGTGAGCCGCCGGTCGGCCAGGCGGGCGGCCAGGCGGGCCACCTGGAGGTCGACGATCCGGGCCAGCTCGTCGCGGCCCAGGCGGTGGAAGACCAGGATCTCGTCCAGCCGGTTGAGGAACTCGGGCTTGAACGCCTCCCGGACCGTGGCCATGACCCGCTCGCGGCTGACCTCCTCCGGCTCGACCATGTCGGTCAGCAGCGACGACCCGAGGTTGGAGGTCATGATCAGGACCACGTTGGCGAAGTCGACCGTGCGGCCCTGGCCGTCGGTCAGGCGGCCGTCGTCCATCACCTGGAGCAGGACGTTGAACACGTCCGGGTGGGCCTTCTCGACCTCGTCCAGCAGCACCACCGCGTACGGGCGGCGCCGCACGGCCTCGGTCAGCTGGCCGCCCTCGTCGTAGCCGACGTAGCCGGGGGGCGCCCCGACCAGCCGGGCCACCGAGTGCTTCTCGCCGTACTCGCTCATGTCGATGCGGACCATCGCCCGCTCGTCGTCGAACAGCAGCGCGGCCAGGGCCCGGGCCAGCTCGGTCTTGCCGACCCCGGTGGGCCCGAGGAACAGGAAGCTGCCGATCGGGCGGCCCGGGTCGGACAGCCCGGCCCGCGAGCGCCGGATGGCGTCGGCCACCGCCTGCACGGCGTCGTCCTGGCCGACCACCCGCTGGTGCAGCTCGTCCTCGAGCCGTAGCAGCTTGGCCATCTCGCCCTGGACGAGCCGGGTCACGGGGATGCCGGTCCAGGCGGACACGACCTTGGCCACGTCCTCCTCGTCGACCTCCTCCTTGAGCATCCGGCGGTCGGCCTGGAGCTCCTCCAGGCGCCGGTTGGCCGCGGCCAGGTCCCGCTCCAGGCCGGGCAGGGTGCCGTACTGCAGCTCGGCCGCCCGCTCCAGGGAGAGGTCCCGGGTTGCCCGCTCGGCCTCGCCCCTGACCTCTTCCATGCGGGCGTTGATGTTGCGAATGGTGGTGATGGCTTCCTTTTCACTCTCCCAGTGCGACTTCATCCCGGTGAGCGTCTCCTGCAGGGCGGCCAGCTCCTCCTCCAGCTTGGCCAGCCGCTCCCGCGAGACCTCGTCCTTCTCCTTGCGCAGCGCGGCCCGCTCGATCTCGAGCTGGCGGGCCCGCCGCTCCAGCACGTCGACCTCGGTCGGCATCGAGTCGATCTCGATGCGCAGCCGCGAGGCGGCCTCGTCGACCAGGTCGATGGCCTTGTCGGGCAGGAACCGGCCGGTCACGTACCGGTCCGAGAGCACCGCCGCCGCGACCAGGGCCGAGTCCTGGATGCGGACGCCGTGGTGGACCTCGTAGCGCTCCTTGAGGCCGCGCAGGATGGCGATCGTGTCCTGGACGCTCGGCTCCCCCACCAGCACCGGCTGGAAGCGGCGCTCCAGGGCGGCGTCCTTCTCGATGTGCTTGCGGTACTCGTCCAGGGTGGTGGCCCCGACCATCCGCAGCTCGCCCCGGGCCAGCATCGGCTTGAGCATGTTGCCGGCGTCCATCGAGCCCTCGGCGGCGCCGGCCCCGACCACCGTGTGGAGCTCGTCGATGAAGGTGATGATCTGGCCCTCGGAGCCGCGGATGTCGTCGAGCACGGCCTTGAGCCGCTCCTCGAACTCGCCCCGGAACTTGGAGCCGGCGACCATGGCCCCCAGGTCGAGGGCGACGATCCGCTTGTCCTTGAGCGACTCGGGCACGTCGCCGTCCACGATCCGCCCGGCCAGCCCCTCGACGATGGCCGTCTTGCCGACCCCGGGCTCGCCGATCAGCACCGGGTTGTTCTTGGTCCGGCGCGACAGCACCTGGACGACCCGGCGGACCTCGTCGTCGCGGCCGATCACCGGGTCGAGCCGGCCCTGGCGGGCCATCTCGGTCAGGTCCCGGCCGAAGCGCTCCAGGGCCTGGTACTTGGCCTCCGGGTCCTGGTCGGTGACCTTCTTGCCCCCGCGGACCTCGGCCAGGGCGGCCAGGATGGCCTCGCGGGTCACCCCGGCGTCGGTCAGCAGCCGGGCCGCGGCCGTGGAGCCCTCGGTCAGGGCGAGCAGCAGGTGCTCGGTGGAGACGTACTGGTCGCCGAGGGCGCCGGCCTCCTTGCGGGCCCGCTCGAGCAGCCGGCCGAGCTGGGGCGAGGCGACCGTCTCCTGCTCGGGGCCGTAGACCTTGGGGATCCGGTCGAGGGTCTCGGACGCCCGGGTCTTGAGCATGCCCGGGTCGGCCCCGGCCCGGCGCACGACCGGGTACACCACCCCGTCGGGGTCGGCGAGCAGGGCGACCAGCAGGTGCTCGGGCTCGATCCGCTGGTGGTCGCTGGAGCGGGCCTCGTGCTGGGCGGTGGCCAGGGCCTCGGCGGCCCGGTGGGTGAAGCTGTTCACGTCCATGTTCGTTCCGTTCAGGCTTGTTCGTATCGTGAGGGGTGCTCGTAGCGCACGATCGCCGAGGAGTAGGGGACCAGGTCGCGCCGGGCCGACCGGCGGACGCTCTCCAGCTCCTGGCGGTGGCGGCGGGCCTGGGCCCGCAGCTCGGCCTCGAGCGCGGCCACGGTGGCCTGGAGGCGCTCGACCTCCTGGGTCAGGGCGATCACCCGGCGCACGCCTTCCAGGTTCATGCCGTCGTTGGTCAGCCGCTTGATCTCCAGCAGCCGCTGGATGTCCCGCTCGGAGTAGCGGCGGGCGTTGGCGGTGGTCCGCTTGGGCCGGACCAGCCCCTCCCGCTCGTAGATGCGCAGCGTCTGGGGGTGGACCCCGGCCAGCTCGGCCGCCACCGAGATCACGAACACCGCCCGGTCCCGCTGATCCGCCATGGTCGTCACCTCCTGGCTCGGCCTCAGTCGATCCCGAGGTGGTTCCTCGGCGTGGTCTCGGACAGCGAGGCGAACTCGCGCAGCAGGTCCCGCTCCTTGCGCGAGAGCTTCTCGGGCACGGCCACCTGGAGGCTGACCAGCAGGTCGCCGGCGCCCTTGCGGCCGGCCCCGGGCACGCCCCGGCCCCTGACCCGGAAGGTGCGGCCGTTCTGGGTGCCGGCCGGGACCTTGAGGGTCACCGGGCCGTCCAGGGTCGGCACCTTGAGCTCGGTGCCGAGGGCGGCCTCGGCGAAGGTCACCGGCACGGTGATGGTCAGGTCCTGGTTGCTGCGCCCGAACAGCGGGTGCGGGGTGACCCGGACCTTGACGATCAGGTCGCCGGCGGGGGCGCCGGCCTGGCCGGGCTCGCCCTGGCCCTTGAGCCGGATGGTGGCCCCGTCGTTGACCCCCACCGGGATCCGGACCCGGAGCTCGCGGGTGCGGACCTCGCTGCCCCGGCCCTGGCAGGTCGGGCAGGGGTCGTCGATCAGCGAGCCGCGGCCCTGGCAGGCCGGGCAGGGGCTGGAGAGGCCGAACAGGCCCTGGTCGCGGGTGACCGTGCCGCGGCCGTTGCAGGTCGGGCAGGGCCGGGGCAGGGTGCCCGGCTTGGCCCCGGAGCCGTGGCAGGTGTGGCAGGGCGCCGGGCCGCGCAGCTGCAGCGGGATGGTGGCCCCGCGGACCGCCTCCTCGAACCCGAGGGTGACCTCGCTCTCGACGTCGCGGCCGCGCCGGGCCGCCGTCTGCGACTGGCGCCCGCCGAACAGGTTGCCGAACAGGTCGCCGAGGCCGCCCAGGTCCTCGACCCGGACCCGGTTGCCGCCACCGAAGCCGCCCCCGCCGCCCGGGAAGCCGCCGAAGCCGCCACCCCCGAACGCCCCCGAGGCGAGCAGCCGCCGGGCCTCGTCGTACTCGGCCCGCTTCTTGGGGTCGGACAGCACGGCATAGGCCCGCCCGACCTCCTTGAAGCGCTCCTCGGAGGCCTTGTCACCCTTGTTGGCGTCCGGGTGGTGCTGCTGGGCGAGCTTCCGGTAGGCCTTCTTGATGTCGGCCGCCGACGCGTCCTTGGACACGCCGAGGACGGCGTAGAAGTCCTTCTCCAGGTACTCGGGGTTGTTCATCTCCGCTACTTCGCGACCTTCACCATGGCGGGGCGCAGGACCTTGCCCCGCAGCTCGTAGCCGGCCCGCACGATGTCGACGACCATGCCCGGCTCGGTGTCCTCCTCCTCGACGGCGATCACCGCCTCGTGGCGCTCGGGGTCGAAGGGCTTGCCCTCGGCCTCGATCTTGACCAGGCCCTCGCCCTCGAGGGCCAGGCGGAGCTCGCCGAAGACCATCTCGACGCCCTTGAGCATGCGGTCGAAGTCGCGCGACTGCTCGGCCGCGGACACGGCCAGCTCGAAGTTGTCGAGCACCGGCAGCAGCCTGGTCACCAGCGCCTGGGAGGCGGAGGCGGCCCTGGCCGTCTGCTCGCGCAGGGTGCGCTTGCGGTAGTTGTCGAAGTCGGCCTGGAGCCGGCGCAGGTCGTCGAGGTAGCTCTCGGCCTCGGCCCTGGCCTTGGCCAGATCGGCCGCGATCGCGTCCTCCTCGGCCTCGACCTCGGCGTCGATCTCGTCGAGGGCCTCGGCGTCGGCCTCGGTGTCGGCCTCGGTGTCGGCCTCGGTGTCGGCCTCGACCTCGCCGGCCTCGACCTCGCCGGCGGGCTCGTCGGCCCGCTCGGTCAGGGCCTCGTCCTGGCGCTCCTCGGCCTGCTCCTCGACGGGCTGCTCGTCGGCCTCTTCCGCGACGGCCTCAGGCGCCTCGTCGTCTCGCTTCTCGGTGTCCTTCACGGTGTCCCCTCTGGCGAAGAGGGGAGGCGGTGGACCGCCTCCCCTCCCCTGGTGGCATGGTCCGGATCAGGCGTCCCCGGCCGGGGTCGACGTCCCCGACACCTCGCCGCCGCCGGCCCGGACGGTGATCTTCTTCGGCCTGGCCTGCTCGGCCTTGGGCACGAGCACCTCGAGCACCCCGTTGTTGAACGAGGCCTCGATGGCGTCCGCCTGCACCTGGGACGGCAGGGTGATCGAGCGGCGGAAGCTGCCGTAGCGGCGCTCGACCCGGTGGTACTGCTGCTCCGAGGACTCGCTGGTGAACTGGCGCTCACCCTGGATGGTGAGCAGGCCGTCCTCCAGCGTGATGTCGATGTCCTCGGCGTTGACGCCGGGCACCTCGACGGTGACCACGTAGGCGTCCTTGCGCTCGGAGATGTCGAGCGCCGGCGCCCACACGCGCCCACCGGCCTGGCCCTGGCGAGCTCGGCCGAAGACCTGGTTCATCTCGTCCTGGATCGCCAGCAGATCCTGGAAGGGATCCCAACGCGACACACTCATGATGGTCGTACCTCCTCCTGGTCCGAGGGGGTTCATGCCCCCTTCTGCTGGTCCTGGTCGCCCTCGTCGATGATCTCGGCGTCGACCACGTCACCGTCGCCCTGGGTCGTGCCCTGGTCGGTGGTGGTGGTCGTCCCGGCCTGGGCCTGGCCGGGGCCGGGCTGGGCCTGGGCGTAGACCGCCTCGGCCAGCTTGTAGCTCGCCTGCTGCAGCGCCTCGGTGGCCGAGGTGATGGCGACGGTGTCGTCGCCGGCGAGCTTCTCCTTCAGGTTGGTCAGCGCCGACTCGACGCTGGACCGGTCCTCGTCGGAGATCTTGTCGCCGTAGTCGGTGAGGCTCTTCTCGGTCTGGTAGACGAGCTGCTCGGCCCGGTTCTTGGCCTCGGCGGCCTCGCGCCGGCGCCGGTCCTCCTCGGCGTACTGCTCGGCCTCGCGGACCATGCGGTCGATGTCGTCCTTGG
>CALGFH010000291.1 GCA_937881255.1 uncultured Actinomycetes bacterium | reverse complement strand
CGGGCGACCCAGCGGGCGCGGGAGCTGGGGGCCGAGGTCGTCGTGGAGCCGTTCGACACACCCGGGGGCGGGCGGGTGGCGACCGTCCGGGACCCGGCCGGGGCGACGGTGTCGCTGTCGCAGCCGGGGGAGCACTTCGGGGCTGAGCTGGTGAACCAAGACGGGACCTGGACCTGGGCCGAGCTGACCAGCGGGGACCTGGCCGCGGGGCGGGACTTCTATGTGGCGCTGTTCGGGTGGGCGGCCGAGGACGCGCCCGGGCCGTTCCCGCGGACCACCTTTACCCTCGGGGACCTGCTGATCGGCGGGGGGCACGCTCCGGCGCCGCAGGAGGACCCGACGCCGCGGTGGAACGTCACGTTCTGGGTGCCCGACGCCGACCAGACCGCGGCCAGGGCCCAGGAGCTGGGCGGCAAGGTGCTGCTCCCGCCCATGGACATCCCGGTCGGCCGGTTCACGGTCGTGGCCGACCCCCAGGGGGCGACCTTCACCGCGGCCGCCGTTCCCGGCGGGGCCGTCCGGGGCCTGGACGGGTCCTAGCGGCGGGCGCCGGCGGGCTGGCGGTCGGGCTCGGTCGCCGGGGTCTGGGAGATCCCCAGGGGCCGGCGGCGCTCGGCCAGGCCGAGCAGGAACAGGTGGACCACGAACAGCACCACCGAGGCGACCAGGAACAGGATGCTGGGCAGGTACGGGCTGCCCGGGTCGCGGTAGGCGAAGCTGGTCACGGGGGCGAAGTCGGGGCGCTGGAGGCCCGAGCCGGACGGCGGGGTGGCGGGTGAGATGACGATGGCGGCCACCTCGGTGCCGTCCTGGATGGTGTAGAAGGTCTCGGCCTGGACGTTGGTGGCGTCCAGCTCCTCGCTGGAGTCCTCGATGTCCTGGTTGGTCTCCTCGATCAGCTCGCTGACCGCCGCCTGCCGGGCCGTGTCCAGGTCGGCCCGGAGCGTCGCCTCAGGGGTGCCCTCCTCGAACTCGCCCTCGGGGGCCGGCTCCCAGCCGTTGCCGGCCCCGCCCTGGAAGTCCCGCACGCTGTCGTAGGTGCTGGCCGCGGGGTCGTTGATGGTGAAGGGCACGAAGGTCGGCTGAGCGCCCTTGGGGCCGGTCAGCGGGGTCGTGCCGGGCAGGCCGAACAGCCACACCGCCGAGAGCATGGCCAGGAAGCCGAAGAAGGCCGTGCCCGCGATCAGGTAGCCCTTGAGCGCCCCGAAGTTCGAGGCCAGCAGCATGTACACCGACCCGGGCAGGAAGATGAAGGCGGTGACAACAACGGCGATCCCCTTCACGGGCTGATGCGCCTCCTTCGCTGCCTAGATCGCGCGCCGACCGGCGGCGGCCTCGAACTCGAGCATCGGCCGCTCCTTGTCGTCGCTCTGGATGGACAGCAGGTAGTTGACGAGGTCGGTGATCTGCTGGTCGTTCATGGGCCCGCCGTAGCGGACGCCCCAGGTCGGCATGGGCGTCGGCGGGCGGCCCTTCTGGATCGCCGTCCAGGCGACCGCGCCGGCGTCGTCGTCCGGGTGCCGGCTGTGGATCTCGCGCAGGTCGGGGGCGGCGACGTCGGTCGGCTTGGCTCCCTTGACCCCGGGGGTGACGTAGCGCTTGACCGTCCCGCCCTGGGCCTCGGGGCCGTGGCAGCGGGCGCAGAACTCGTGGTAGGTGGCCGCGCCCAGCCGGACCGACTCGGTGAGCTCCTTTTCGGCCGCGGCCTTCTGGCGTACCGGCTCGCGCAGGTACAGGAACGGCAGGAGCACGGCCAGGAACACGGTCAGGGCGACCCCGGCGACCTGGTACTTCTCCAGCAGCGGGCCTTCAAGGGCCTCGTCGGTGGGCCCGGGGCGGCGCGACGGCGGGGCCGACGGCCCGGCCCGGCGGGCCTTCTCCCTGGCCGAGCTGACCACCAGGATCAGGGCGACGAACAGGAAGATGGCCGAGACGACGGCCAGGATGAGGACGGTCGTCCGGCTCATCTACTCCCCCCCGCCGCCGACGCAGTGGGGGCCGTCCAGCTCCTGCCCGGTGGTGTTGGTGCCGCGGGGCGGGCCGGTGATCACCTTGGAGGTGTCGACCACGATCTGGCCGCCCGACACCTCGATGGCGAAGCGGTCCAGCCCTCGGGAGGCCGGGCCCTCCTTCCACTCGCCGACCTGGTTGTACTTGGAGCCGTGGCAGGGGCACTCCCACCACTGGGCGGTGGCGCACCACGGGACCCGGCAGCCGAGGTGGACGCAGCGCTGGTACAGCGCCATGAACCCGCCCCCGGCGACGCCGGCGTAGAGGCCATCGGTGTCGTCGGCCTCGTCGAAGGGGACCAGGTAGAAGCGGCCGTCGGGGTTGTAGGCCTGGCCGTCGCCGGCCTCGATGTCGGCGTTGATGGAGTCCGGCGTGCCGGCCTGGATCTTGGTGCCGAAGCCCTCGGTGAGGTTGGGCCACAGGAAGTAGACGCTGCCGGCGCCGAACCCGGCCACGGCCGCCCCGAGCCCGGCCAGCCAGGCCGTGCGCAGGAACGACCGCCGGCTCACCTGTGGTTTCTTGGCCGGCGGCCGAGGGCTGGCCGGTCGCACCCCCGAGGAGATCGCCATCGATTCCCTTCCTAGATTGCTAGAACTCGAAGAACAGGCAGGTCTTGTCCGGATGGATCGGGGTCGAGCAGGTCTCGGTCCATGGCCAGACCCACTCGAAGCTCGGTCCCCGGAAGAACGAGCCGGCCAGCACGAGGATGGCCCAGAACATCAGGAACATGGTGAACAGCATGACCGCCAGCTTGCGGTTCTCGGGCCGCATCGACGGGTTCTTGTCGAAGTAGGGCGCGGCCATGAGGATCAGCAGGGCGATCCCCGGGATGGTGACGCCGGCCACCATCGGGTGGAAGTAGCGCAGCAGCTCCTGCAGGCCCAGGAAGTACCAGGGGGCCTTGGAGGGGTTCGGGGTCAGGTTGGAGTTGGCCAGCTCCCGCAGGGGCGCGTTGACCACCATCGAGAACACGGTCACGAAGGCGAACATGGCGAAGGCGGCCACCGCCTCGCGCAGCAGCAGGTGGGGCCAGACGTTGACCTTGTCCTCCTGGCGGGCCTCGGCCCGCTGGATGCCCTCGGGCGGGACCATGGCCAGCAGGCGGTGGGTCTCGCCCTGCTTGGCCGCGGCCCCGACCTGCCCGGGCACGCCCTTGGTGGCCACCGCGGCCGCCACCCTGGCCGCCCGCTCCTCGGGGGTGAGCCGCCGGCCGCCGCCGTTGCCGGGGGCCGCGGCCGGCCGGGCCGCGGGCGCGGCCGGTGCCGCCGCGGCGGGTGCCTGGGCCGGTGCCGCCGCCGCGGCCGGCGCGGCCTCGGTGGCCACCGCCGCCGGGGCGGGCTCGGCCGCGGCCGGGGCGGCCGCCTGCCCGTCGCCCTGGAGCGAGGCCCGGTTGGCGCCCCTGGCCTTGCGGATGGCCACCGACTTGGCCTTGGCCCTGGCGGTGCGCTCGGACTCGCCGGCCGCGATCAGCCGGTCGTAGGTTTCCTGGTCTGGCTGGATGTCGTCTGCCATCGGAACCTCGTTCCCCCTAGAGCGGCCCCGAGATGCCGCCGTCCTTGCGGATCCGCCAGAAGTGGACGGCCAGGAAGATGGTCGCCACGAACGGCAGGGCCAGGACGTGCAGCACATACCAACGGATGAGGGTCGTCGGCCCGATCTCCACCGAGCCGAGCAGCACGAACCGGACCTGGTCCCCGAGCACCGGGGTGTAGCCCATCATCGAGGTGCCGACCGCCACCGCCCAGATGGCCAGCTGGTCCCAGGGCAGCAGGTAGCCGGTGAACGACAGCAGCAGGGTGAGCAGCAGCAGGATCACCCCGACGACCCAGTTGAACTCCCGCGGCGGCTTGTAGGCGCCGTGGTAGAAGACCCTGGCCATGTGCAGGAACACCGTGAACACCATCAGGTGGGCCGCCCAGCGGTGCATGTTGCGCATCAGCTGGCCGAAGTTGACCGAGGTCGAGAGGG
>CALGFH010000290.1 GCA_937881255.1 uncultured Actinomycetes bacterium | reverse complement strand
TGTACTGCAGCTCCTCGGGCGGCTTCGGCCAGTCCAGGACCTCCTGGTTGGCCATGGCCACGGCCATGAAGTCATGCCAGACCTGGGCCGGGAACGAGCCACCCGACACCCGCTGGCCCTCGACGTTGTACATCGGCTGCTGGCTCTTGGGGTCGCCCATCCAGACCGCCACCGCCAGCTGCGGGGTGTAGCCGACGAACCAGGCGTCGCGGTACTCCTGGTTGGTGCCGGTCTTGCCGGCGGCCGGACGGCCGATGTTGGCCCTGGTGCCGGTGCCGCCGGTGATCACGCCCTTGAGGATGTCGGTGACCTGCCAGGCGAGCGCGGCCGAGACCCGGCGCTCGGGCTTGGACGGCTCCCCGATCACCGCCTTGCCGTTGCGGTGGTCGACCTTCTCGAAGAAGGTCGGCTTGTGGTACTCGCCCAGGTTGGCCAGGGTGGCATACGCGCTGGCCATGTCGATCGGGCGGACCTCGACGGAGCCGAGGGCCATCGCCGGCAGCCGCTTGTCGATCGGGGAGACGCCGAGCTTCTCGGCCATCTCGGCCACCCGGTCGGGGCAGAGCCTCTCCATCAGGCGGCCGTAGACGCCGTTGACCGAGCGCCGGGTGGCGTCCCTGACCGACACCGGCCCGGACCCGCCGCCCTCGTAGTTTTGGACCTTCCACGGGGAGCCGCAGACGAGCTGGTCGAAGCCGCTCGACTCCCAGACCGAGTCGGGCGAGATGCCGGCCTCCAGCGCCGCGGCCAGCACGAAGGTCTTGAACGACGACCCGGGCTGGCGGCCGACGCCCTGGAGGGCGGCGTTGTAGGCCCCCGTCTCGAAGTTGCGGCCGCCGACCACCGCCCGGACCCCGCCGTCTCGCGGGTCGATGGCGACCAGGGCGATGTCCCCGCCCGGACTCCGCCGTCGCGGGGGTCGATGGCGACCAGGGCGATGTCCGGGCCGGTCGCGGGCCGATAGCGGTCGACCGCCTGCTCGGCCGCGAGCTGCATGTCCTTGTCGAGGGTGGTGTGGATGCGCAGGCCGCCCTCGAACAGCCGCCGGGTCCGGCTCTCCCTGGTCTTGCCGAGGCGCTCGTCCTCCTGGAGCTGGCGCTTGAGGCCGTCGATGAACCACGGGTAGCGGCCGCCGACACTGCCCGGCTTCTGGATCTTGAGCGGCTGCTTGCGGGCCTTGGCGGCCTGGGCGGGCGAGATCATGGCCAGCTGGGTCATCCGCTCCAGCACCGAGTCGCGCAGCTGCTTGGCCCGCTCGGGGTGCTGGCGGGGGTCGGAGCTCACCGGTTCCCGGATGACGCCGGCCAGCATGGCCGCCTGGGCAAGGGAGACCTCCGAGGCGTGCCGGCGGAAGTAGCCCTTGCTGGCCGCCTCGACCCCGTAGTACCCGGCGCCGAAGTAGACCCGGTTCAGGTACCGGTGCAGGATCTCGTCCTTGGACAGCTTCCCCTCGAGCTGGGCGGCGAGGGCGGCCTCCTTGATCTTGCGGACGATCGAGATGTCCTTGAGGTCGGGGTAGCTGTTGCGGACCAGCTGCTGGGTGATGGTGCTGCCGCCCTGGCTGACCTCGCCGCTGAGCAGGTTGGTGACGGCGGCGCGCACGATCCCCCGGTCGTCGACCCCCTTGTGCTCGTAGAAGCGGGCGTCCTCGGCGGCGATCACGGCCTGCTGGAGGGTCGGCGAGATCTTGGACAGCGGCACCACGATCCGGTCCTGCTCGTCCTTGAGGACCTCGATCACGCGGCCCTGGCGGTCGTAGACCTGGGTCCGCTCGGGCTGGCGGAGCTGGCGCAGCTCCTCCAGCTCGGGGAGGCCCGCCCCGGCCCCCTTGACCGAGTCGGCGACCAGCATCCCCGCCGGGACCGCGGTCGCGGTGGCGACCAGCAGGGTCAGGGCGAGGGCGACCACCACCGGGCGGGCGAACGGCAGCCAGCCGCGCCGGCGCCGGTTGGGCGGAGCGGCCATGGCGGTGACCAGCGGGGCCAGCCGACTCCCGGCGGCCCGGAAGGGGCGGCCGACCCGGCCCAGCCCACTGGCCAGGCCGGCGACCACGGGATCGCGGGAGGCGTCCCGGCCGTTCCGGGAGGCCCGCTGGCCGGCGACCGGCTGCGGCTCCCCGACCCGGTCGACCAGGCTGGACGGCAGCCACCAGGCCTCGACCGGGTCGACCGGGTCGAGCACCAGCCGCCCCTCCCGCCCCGCCCCGTCCGGATGGCCGTTGCCGGCGCGACCCGCATCCTGCGGGCGACCGTTGGCGGCGCTGTCCGGCCTGTCCGGGTGGCCGCCGCGGGCGGCCGCCGGCTCGGCCGGGTGGGATTCGTCGGCCCGGTCGAGCTCCAGGGTGCCCGGCATCGTGGCCCCTGGGTCGCCGTCGGCCATGGTCAGGTCGAGGTCCTCGGTCGGGGGGGCGTCGAGCCGGGTGGTGGTGGCCCCGTTGCCGGCGCGGCCGGAGCGGCCCCGCTCGGCCAGGGCGTCGATCCGTGAGGCGAGCCCGCCGGCCGCCCCGGCGAGGCCGGCGCCGGCGCCCTTGACCCCGCGACCCGCGCCGCGCATGCCCCGGCCGGCCGCGGCCGACCCGGCCTTGAGGCCCTCGCGGGTCGCGGCCGACCCGACCCGGAGACTGTCGCGGGTGGCGGTCGAGCCGGCCCGGACGTGGCGCCCGGCGGTGACCGAGCCGTGGCGCACGCGGCGCCGGCCGGCCACGCCGAGGGAGACCAGCCAGGCGAACACCATGCTCGACCCGCTGCGGATGCCGTGCCCGACCCAGAAGATGAGGTCGGCCACGGCCTCGGAGACCAGGCGCACGGCCAGCCGGGCGGCGTCGGCGGCCTGCCGCCAGTTGGCCGAGGCGGCCACCCTGGCCGAGGCCGCGGCCCGCTGGGCCTCGGCGGCCCGCTCCCGTGCCGCCGCCACCGTCGGGTCCTGGAGGTCGCTCAGGCCGGTGGCCCAGGCGCCCAGCCGCTCGTCGGCCGCGTGCAGCCGCACCCGGGCCGCCAGGCGGGGCAGGAACTGGACCACGATCAGCAGCAGGCGCTCCAGCTCGGCGGCCAGGTCGCGATGCCGCCCGGCCGAGCGGCTGGCCCGCGAGGCGACCCGGGGCCTTGGTGCCTTGGACTCGGCCACCGCTCCCGTCCCCGACGGGCGGGCCGGCCCGCTCCCGTTCCCGGGGTCCGGGAGGAGACCGGGGCGGGGCGGCGGGTCGGTGGAGGCGAGGCGGAGCTGGGCCGCGCGGTGGGCGGCCATCGGGGTGGCCAGCAGCGGCGGCGCTGTCCGGCCGGCCAGGCTGGCGGCGACCGCCCGGCCCAGCGCGACCCGGGCCCGGCGCTGCGCCCGGCGCCGCCGGGGCTCGGTGGCCAGCAGGGCGATGGCCCGCCCGGTCGCGCGCACACTCGCCCGCGCGGCCGCCGGCGCCGTCGGCCGATCAGCCCGCCGCCGCGATCGCCCGGGCTCCTGAGGACCGGCCGGGTCCTGGGACCGGGCCGGGGCCTCGGAGCTGGCCGGCTCCTGGGGGTGGGCCGGGTCCTGGGGTGGCAGGGTGCTGCTCATCAGGCCTTCCGCTTGGCGACCTCGTCGGTGAGCCTCGGCACGACCTTGAACAGGTCGCCGACGACACCGAAGTCGGAGATGGCGAAGATGGGGGCGTCGGCGTCCTTGTTGACGGCGACGATGGTCTTGGAGGTCTGCATGCCGGCCCGGTGCTGGATCGCCCCGGAGATGCCGACGGCCACGTACAGCTGGGGCGAGACCGTCTTGCCGGTCTGCCCGACCTGGTGCTGGTGGGGGTACCAGCCGGCGTCGACCGCGGCCCGGCTGGCCCCGACCGCCGCCCCGAGGGTGTCGGCCAGCGCCTCGACCAGGGCGAAGTTCGACGGGTCCTGGAGGCCCCGGCCGCCCGAGACGACGATCTCGGCCTCGGCCACGTCGGGCCGGCCGCCCTGCTCCTGGACGACGTGGTCGGTCACCCGGGTGGCGTCCTGCCCCTCGGCCAGGTCCAGGTCGACCACCTCGGGCTCGGCCGGGGCCTCCTGGACGGGGAAGGAGTTGGGCTTGACGGCCAGCACCGGGGTGCCGGTGCGGACCCGGGCGCGCACGGTGGTGGCCCCGCCGAACACGTTCTGGGTGGCGACCAGGTCGCCGTCGAGGTCGACGATGTCGGCCAGCATCCCCCAGCCCCTGCGGGCGGCCAGCCGCGCCCCGGCGTCCTTGCCCAGCGGGGTGGCCGCGACCAGGACCGCGGCCGGCTCGGCCCGGTCGGCGGCGGCCGCGAGCGCGCCGGTGAGCGGCCCGGACAGGCGGTTGTCACCGCCGGCGGCGTAGACGGCGGTGGCGCCGTGGCGGGCCAGGCCCTCGCGGGCCGTCTCCAGCCCCTCGCCGACGAACACGGCCACCGGCTCGCCGAGGTCGCGCGCCTTGGTCAGCATCTCGTAGGTCACCTTCTTGGCGGCGCCTTCCTCATGCTCGACCAGAACGAGAACTCGCGGCATCGCGTTACGCTCCCCGTCGCATCAGATGAACTTGTGGCCGGCCAGGAACTCGGCCAGCTCGACCGCGGCGCTGCCGTCCCCTGGGTCCTTGACCTGCTGGCCCGCCTGCCGCGGGGGCCGGGGGGCGAAGTCGACGACCTCGGTGGTGGCGCCGGCGGTGCCGACCTCGCCCGGGTCGACGCCCAGGTCGGCCAGGGTGTAGTCGGTCACCGGCTTGGACTTTGCCGCCATGATGCCCTTGAACGACGGGTAGCGGGGCTCGTTGATGCCCTTGACCACGCTGACCACGGCCGGGCCGTCGGCCTCGACCACGTCGTAGCCGTTCTCGGTCTCACGGTGGACGCGGACGGTGGCGCCGTCCACCTCCAGCTGCTTGGCCCCGGTCAGGCCGGGCCAGCCCAGGTACTCGGCCAGGGCGCTGGGGACCAGGGAGGTGCGGGCGTCGGTCGACTCCGAGCCGCAGAGCACGATGTCCGGCTCGACCTGCCGGATGGCCGCCTGGAGGACCTTGGCCGTGTTGAAGGCGCACGACCCGTGGAGGGCGTCGTCGTGGACGTGGACGGCCGCGTCCGGGCCCATGGACAGCGCCTTGCGCACCGTGGCCAGGGCCGAGGACGGGCCCATGCAGAGCACCACGACCTCGCCGCCGTGCTGCTCCTTGAGCCGCAGGGCCTCCTCGACGGCGTACTCGTCGACCGGGTTCAGGATCGTCTCGACCGACTCGCGGTCGAGTGTCTTGTCCGCCGGGTCAAGCCGCTTCTCGGCGGCCGTGTCGGGCACGCGCTTGACGGTGACCAGGATCTTCAACGCTCTGCCTCCAGGGATGGCCGGTGCCGGACGGTGTCCGGGCCGCCGACCATGATGCCCCAATGGGCCGACCCTGTGCGCGGGCTGTCCACACCCTGGGCCCCGGATGCTCTAGGCTGCGGGCCCATGGCCCGCATTCTGCCACCGCCGGCGCTGCCCAACGCCCCTGGTGAGCTGCGCCAGGACCCGCTCGGCGGGGGCTGGGTGGCGATCACGGCGGGTCGGGCGGCCAGGCCGGAGGCGTTCCTCGGCGACGTCGGCACCCCGCGGGGGCCGCTCGGCTGCCCGTTCTGCCCCGGCAACGAGCACATGACCCCGCCCGAGGTGTGGGCCGACCGCGACCCGGGCACCGGCCCTGACCAGCCCGGCTGGCACGTCCGGGTGGTCCCGAACAAGTTCCCGGCGTTCGCCGGCCCCGTGACCACGGCGCACCACAACGGGGGTCTCTACCGGTCGGCGCCGACGGCCGGGGTGCACGAGGTGGTCATCCACAACCCCGACCACCAGGCCACCCTGGCCGACCTGGAGGTGCCCGAGGTGGCGCGGGCGATGGCCGCCTGGCGGGAGCGGCTGGCCGCCCACCGCGACCAGGAGCTCGGGGCGGTGCTGATCATCGTCAACCAGGGCCGCACCGCCGGCGCCTCCCTCGAGCACCCGCACAGCCAGGTGTTCGCCACCGCCGGCCGGCCCGACCGCGTCCAGGCCGAGCTGGACCGGCTCGCCGGCCAGGCCTGCGCCGCCTGCGCGACCGTGGCCGCCGAGCGGGACGGCCCGCGGCTGGTCGGCACGACCGGTGACCTGCTCACCATCTGCCCGTGGGCGTCGGCGGCCCCGTTCGAGGCCCTCCTGCTGCCGGCCGCCCACCAGCCCCGGTTCGAGGAGCGCGGCCCCGACGACGACACCGCCGTGGCCACCGCCCTCCGCGACCTGCTGCGGCGCTTCCGCGGGGTGGCCGGCGACCACGCGCCCTACAACCTGGTCCTGCACTCGGCCCCGCCGGGCGTCGACGACTTCCACTGGCACCTGCACCTGCTCCCCCGCCTCACCACCTACGGCGGGTTCGAGCTGGGCACCGGGGTGATCATCAACGTGGTCGACCCCGACCGTGCCGCCGAGGCCCTGCGGGCTAGCGGTTCCTGAAGGTCGCCTTGCCGGGGCCGTGGGCGACGAACGAGGCCATGCCCTCGGCGGTGTCGTCGGTGGCGAACAGGGAGTAGAAGGCCTGCCGCTCCAGCAGCAGCCCGGCGTCGATCCCGGCCTCCAGGCCGCCGTCGATGACCTGCTTGGCCGCCCGCAGGGCCAGGCCGGGGCCCTTGGCGTAGCCGGCGGCGGCCGCGCACGCCCGCTCGTAGACCTCGGCCGCCGGGTGGACCTCGTCGACCAGCCCCATCGCCTTGCACTCGGCGGCGCCGTAGAAGCGGCCCGAGTAGATCATCTCCTTGGCCTTCGACGGCCCGACCAGGCGGGGCAGCCGCTGGGTGCCGCCGGCCCCCGGGATGATCCCGAGCAGGATCTCCGGCTGCCCGAACTTGGCGTCCTCGGCCGCGAACCGGAAGTCGGCCGTCAGGGCCACCTCGCAGCCGCCCCCGAGGGCGTAGCCGGTGACGGCGGCGATCACCACCTTGGGGATGCGGGCCAGGGCCTCGCAGGCGTGGCCGAGGTCGGTCGTCCTGGCCGAGATGTCGGCGAAGCTGCGCCCGTTCATCTCCTTGATGTCGGCCCCGGCCGCGAACACCTTCTCGCCGCCCCAGAGCACGACCGCCCCGACCCGCTCGTCCCGCCCGGCCTCGGCCGCCGCCTCCCGCAGCTCCTCCTGGATCTGGGCGTTGAGCGCGTTCACGGGCGGCCGATCCAGCCGGATGGTCCCGACCCGGCTCGCCTCGTCGACCTCCAGACGTACGAACTCACCCACCAGCGGTCCCTCCCGGCTGTTCGGCAGCGGCGGCGATTCTAGCGGCGGGCGAGCGCGCCGGTGGCGGCCAGCCGGGTGGCGCGGTCGTGCTGGCGGGCGGTGGTGCGGCGGACGACCCGCAGGGCCAGCAGGCCGCAGACCACGGTGAGCAGGTCGGCCAGGATCTGCATGCCGGCCGAGGGCTGGAAGCGGTCGAGCTGTTCGGGCAGCAGGCCGAGGAGCATCAGGTCGGCGGCGGCGTGGACGGCCTCGGTGGTGATGCTGCGGACCAGGATCGAGGCCAGGAAGACCAGCCACCACCAGCCGAGCAGCTCGGCCACCGGCCGCTTGCGCCAGGCGTCGGGCTGGTCGAGGGGCAGGTCAGGGTCGCTGGCCCGCCAGATGTCGTTCAGGACCTGCTTGGGGCGGAACAGGCTGAACACCGGGAGCAGCCAGGACCCGACCGCCCACCAGCGGCGGTAGCGCAGGCGCCGGGCCCCGAGGGCCGGCAGGTTCAGGTAGGCGCGCCGGAACCAGGCCAGCCAGAGCCCGGCGGTGACCAGGAACCAGGCCGCCTGGACCAGCCCGACCCACAGGTAGAGGTCGCCGGCGCCGTCGCCGGTCAGCCGCCTGGCCGCCTGGGTGTCACCGAGGTTGGCGGCCGCGCTGGCCAGGGCGAGCAGGATCGAGACGCCCAGGGCGGCCCGGGCCCGCCGCGCGGGTCGCCGCAGCGGCAGATAGCCCTCCAGAGCGGCCGCCGGGGCGGGCGGGGCCGGCCACGAGGGGCTGTGGACAGCCGGAGGACGGGGCGGGCGGGGCCGGCCATGGGGGGCTGTGGACAGCCGGAGGGCCGCCCCGCGCCGCTGGGGTGGCCTCCCCCACCGGGGGACCTGGCACCGGATGCTGGGGTTGCGGCGTGCCCGGGGTCGGGGCCGGAGCTGCGGCCGCGCCCGGGGTCGGGGCGGTGGAACCGGCGGGCGAACTGAGTGCCGCGCGGGCGGCGGTGATGAGGGCGCGGCAGGTGGGGAAGCGGTCGGCGGGGGGCTTGGCCATGGCTCTGGCCACGACCTGGTCGATCGCGGGGGGCAGGTCGGGGCGGAGGGTGGTGACCCGGGGTGGGGGGGCTTCCAGATGGGCGAGGAGGACGGCCTCGCCGGAACCGCCGGGGAACGGGGCCTGGCCGGTCAGGCACTCGTAGAGGACGCAGCCGAGGGCGTAGCCGTCGGCGCGGCCGTCCACCTGGCGGCCGGCGGCCTGTTCGGGGGCCGCGTACCTGGGGGTGCCGAGGAACGAACCGGCGCCGCCGATGGAGCGGTCGTCGCTGTCGGACCTGGCCAGGCCGAAGTCGACCAGGTAGACGTGCTCGGGGTCGCCGTCCAGGACCGGCGGGGCGAGCAGGATGTTGCCCGGCTTGACGTCGCGGTGGACCAGGCCGCGGGCGTGGGCGGCGTCCAGGGCCCTGGCCACCTGGCCGAGGATGGCCAGGGCACGGGCCGGGTCGAGGCGGCCCTCGGCCTCGAGGACATGCCGCAGGTCGGAGGCGTGGACGTAGCGCATGGCCAGGTACAGCAGGCCGCGGTCCTCGCCGGCGCGGTAGATGGGGACGATGTTGGGGTGGTCGATGGCGGCCGCGACCCGCATCTCGCGCAGGAACCGGGCCCGGAAGTCCGGGTCGCCGGCCAGGGCCGCAGGCAGCAGCTTGAGCGCCACCGGCCGGCCGCCGAGCCCGGTCTCCTCGGCCCGGTAGACCACGCCCATGCCGCCGCTACCGGCCTGCTCGACGATCCGGTAGCCGGCCACCACGGTCCCGGCGGCGGGGTCGGGGCGCATCGACACCTCCAGCACGACGAGACCACGCCAGCGTCCCGCCTACCCGTCAAGGCGACCCGGCAACCCGCGACCGCCAGGCCCCGGCGCTCCGGGCCAGCGCCTCGGCCAGCGGGGTCGGGACCAGCCCTGGCGCGGGAGCCAGGGCCGGGTCGGCCAGCGAGTCGGCGGCCAGCACCCCGGCCTGGACCTCGCTCAGCCCGGTCCCCCGCCCTGGGGCCTGGCCGTCTCCGGGGGCGAGGTGGCGTTTGGCGACCCGGCTGCCCCGGACGGCGTCGACCAGGTCGTCGAAGGTGAGCTGGGTCGGGCCGGAGAGGGACCAGGTGGCGGCGGCCAGCTCGGGGGCGTCGTCGGCGGTGGCGATGGCGTCGGCCACGTCGCCGACCCAGACGGGCGCGACCCGCTGCCGGCCGTCGCCCGGGACCGGCACCGGGGCGCCGGTGGCGAGCAGGGCGAGCAGCCGGCTGCCGGGGCCGAGGACGTGGGTGCAGCGGAGGATGGCGTGCTCCAGGCCGGATGCGGCGACCATGCGCTCGACCTCGGCCTTGGCGGCGAGGTGGGGGTTGCGCTCCGCGGCCGGGGTGGCGACGGCGGCCGGGGAGCAGATGACCAGCCGGCGGACCCCGCGCTGCGCGGCGGCGGCCAGGAACACCCGGGCCGGCTCGACCACGGCGGCGTACGGGTCCTCGCCCGGGCCCGCCCACAGGCCGCCGGTCAGCGAGCAGGCGGTGAACACCCCGTCCATGGCCGCGGCCAGGCCGTCGGGGTCGGTGGCGTCCAGCAGCGCGACCTTGGCCCCGAGGCGCCGCAGGTCCCCGACCTGGGCGGGCTCGCGGACCACGGCCCGGACGTGCTCGACCCCCTGGCGCAGGAGCGCCGCCACCGCGGCCCGGCCGACCAGCCCGGCCGCACCCGTCACCAGGATCGCCACTCAAGCCCACCCCCCGCCGGCACGACATGGACTACAGTGGGCAACGACCGGGTCTGCCCGAGTGTCCGTTTGGGCGCGTCGCTGCGGCTCGGTCGAGCTATGTCAGGAATCGACGAGCAAGGAGCTCGGCACGTGATCAAGCAGACTCCGGTGAAGGGCAGCAAGAAGGTCAAGGTCAACTTCGTCCTCCCCAAGGACTCGGTCGACGGCAAGGTCTCGGTCGTCGGGGACTTCAACGACTGGGACCCGTTCGTCCACCCGCTCAAGCCGCGCAGCAACGGCACCAAGAGCATCAGCGTGACCCTTCCCGTGTCGCAGCGGTTCGCCTTCAAGTACCTGGACGAGAACGGCCAGTGGCTGGACGACGACGCCGCCCTTCGGGAGCCAAACGAGTACGGAGGCGTCAACAGCGTCGTCCACACGTAGGCAGGCCCGATTCATTCGGGGGGGAGAACAGCGTGGTCCGCACCTAAGCGATCGGGGCACCCCCCGTCAGGCCGGCTGAGGGCCGGGCCGTTGGGGGGGTTCGGGGGGGAGGACTCCCCCCCGAATGGACCAGGGACTGCCTGGCGAGCGGGCCCCGTCACAGAGCCTCCCGACCGGTGGGTCAGAACCTTGGCGGCTCGGTGTACTCGCCCCAGACCTCCTTGAGGGCGGCGGCCATCTCGCCGACGGTGGCCTCGACCCGGGCGGCGTCGACCAGCCGGGGGATGAGGTTGTCGTCGGTGCCGGCCGCCGCCGTCAGGGCGTGCAGGGCGGCGTCGACCGCGTCCTGGTCGCGGGCGGCGCGGCGGCGGGCCAGCTCGGCCCGCTGCTCGCGCTCGACCTCGGCCGAGATGCGCAGGATCTCCAGCGGCGTCTCGTCCTCGGTGACGTACTTGTTGACGCCGACGATGACCTTCTCGCCCTTCTCCAGCTGCTGCTGGTAGCGGAAGGCGGCGTCGGCCATCTGCTGCTGGAACCAGCCCTGCTCGATCCCGGCGAGCACGCCCTCCAGCATCCGGCCCTCGCCGAAGCGGTCGATGCGGGCGAAGATCTCCTCGGCCCGCTGCTCCATCAGGTCGGTCATGTGCTCGACGTACCAGGAGCCGCCCAGGGGGTCGATGACGTTCGCCACCCCGGTCTCGGAGGCGATGACCTGCTGGGTGCGGAGGGCGATGGCCGCCGCCCGCTCGGTGGGCAGGGCGAACACCTCGTCGAGGGCGTTGGTGTGCAGCGACTGGGTGCCGCCGAGCACGGCCGACAGGGCCTCGATGGCCGTCCGGACGACGTTGTTGTCGGGCTGCTGGGCGGTGAGCGACACCCCGGCGGTCTGGGTGTGGAACCGCATCCGCATCGCCTTGTCACTGGTGGCGCCGTAGCGCTCGCGCAGCCACCGGGCCCAGATGCGCCTGGCCGCCCGGAACTTGCCGATCTCCTCGAAGAAGTCGACGTGGGCGTCGAAGAAGAACGACAGCTGGGG
>CALGFH010000289.1 GCA_937881255.1 uncultured Actinomycetes bacterium | reverse complement strand
CTGCTGCTGGCCAGCGCCAACCAGGGCAAGCTGCGCGAGCTGCGGACGATCCTGGACGGGCTGCCGGTGGAGCTGGTCGGCCTGGCCGAGGCCGGCCTGGGCGAGCCCCCCGAGGTCGAGGAGACCGGCGAGACGTTCCTGGAGAACGCCCTGCTCAAGGGGCGGGCGTATGCCGCCTGGTCGGGGCTGGCCGCGGTGGCCGACGACTCCGGCCTGGAGGTCGACGCCCTCGGCGGCGCCCCCGGGGTCCGCTCGGCCCGCTATGCCGGCCCGGGCGCCAGCGACCAGGCCAACCTGGACAAGCTCCTGGCCGAGCTGACCGGGGTCCCCCCGGAGCGGCGCACGGCCCGGTTCCGCTGCGCCGCCGTGCTGGTCGACCCGGAGGCGGGGGAGTGGCACGCCGAGGCGGCCTGGGAGGGGCGCCTCCTGGACGCGCCCCGGGGGAGCGGCGGGTTCGGCTACGACCCGGTGTTCCTGCCCGACGGCTGGGAGCTGACCAGCGCCGAGGTCGACCAGGCGGCCAAGGACGCCGCCTCCCACCGCGGCCAGGCCTTCCGGTCCCTGCGCCCGGCCATCGAGGCCTGGGCCGGCCACGCCAACTAGATTGACACCGTCTACCTAGTCCGCTAGATTGACGGTGTCAACCTAGGAGGCGGAGTGACAGCGAGCCGGCGGGCCAACCCCACCTACTACGGCGGCGACCTGCGCCGCGACCTGCTGGACACGGCCCTTGAGCTGATCGACCAGGAGGGGCCGTCGGCGGTCAGCCTGCGCTCGCTGGCCCGGCGGCTCGGCGTCTCCCACGCCGCGCCGGCCAACCACTTCCCCGACAAAGCGGCGCTGTTCACCGCCATCGCCGTCGAGGGCTTCGGACTGCTGGCCCGAGCCATGAAGGACGGTGCCGGCCAGCTCGGCCCGGAGGCCACCGCCGGCCAGCGGTTCCGCGCGGCCGGCCAGGCGTACACCGGCTTCGCCCTCGCCCACCCGGCCCACTTCGCGGTGATGTGGCAGCGCGACCTGCTCCACCAGGACGACCCGGCGCTCGCGGCCGCCGGCGACACCACCTTCGAGCTGCTGCTGGGCAGTGTCCGCGAGATCCAGTCCGAAGGCTGGGCGGCCGGCAGCGATCCCCAGGCCGTCGCCTACCTGGCCTGGTCGGTCGTGCACGGCCTGGCCGCCCTGTGGCTCGGCGGCTCCCTCCAGCGCAGCCAGCGCCCCTTCGACGAGATCGCCGGCGAGGTCGGCGCCCTCCTCGGCGGCGCCCTCAGCCCCCGACCCGCTCCCGCCACCTGAGAGGAGAGCTCCATGCACGGCCACCACCGGCCCCAGCCGGCCCCACTCCGCCCGCGACCGGCCGACCCCGCCGTCCGCATCGGCGACGCCGAGCGCGACCGGGTGATCGACCAGCTCGCCGACCACCATGCCGCCGGTCGCCTGACCCTCCCCGAGTTCGAGGACCGCATGGCCTCGGCCTGGACGGCCAGGACCGGCGCCGACCTCGCCGTCCTGACCGCCGACCTGCCGTCGCCGTCCCTGAGCCCGGCCCGCCTCCCGGCCGGCCGCCGCCAGCTCGACCCCGGCGTCCGGACCTATCTGGCCGTGATGGCCCTGCTGTGGCTGGTCTGGCTGGTCACCGGCGCCGGCTACCCCTGGCCCATCTGGCCCATGCTCGGCTGGGGCATCGGCGTCGCCGGCCACCACCGGCGCGCTGCCCCTACCGGTCGGTGACCGCGAGGCGGGCCGCGAACCCGACGAGCAGGGCGCCCAGGGAGCGCTGCAGCCACCGGCGGACGGCCGGGGCGCCGAGCACGCGGTCGCGGACGCCGGCGCTCGCCCGGGCGTAGACGACGAACACGGCCAGGGTGGCCAGCATGAAGATCCCGCCGAGCCCGAGCAGCCTTGGGTCGAGCAGGCCCGGCGGGGTGTCGAGGAACTGGGGGAGGAAGGCGAAGAAGAACACGGTCAGCTTCGGGTTCAGCAGGTTGAGCAGGATCGCCCGGCGCACGACCAGCCCCGCCGGCTCGGCCGGGCCGCGCTGCCGGTCCAGCTGCAGGCCGTCGCCGTCGCGGAGCAGCGACACCCCCATGTAGACCAGGTAGGCGACCCCCGCCCACCGGACCGTCTCGAAGGCGACCGCGCCGGCCTGCATGATCCCGGACAGCCCGAGCATGGCCGCCAGCAGGTGGGGGACCACGCCCAGGGTGCAGCCGACGGCCGCGAACAGCCCCCGCCGCCAGCCACCGCCGATCGCGCAGGAGACGGTGTAGACCACCCCGGTGCCGGGGATGGCCGCCACCACCAGCGAGGTCAGCAGGAACTCGACCGGCACGCCGCCGCTCCCGAACCTGACCGCCAGCACCACCGCCAGGGCCGTGAGCAGGGCCAGCGCCACCGCCCCGGCCAGCCGGCCGTTGGCCCGCCAGCGCAGGACCAGCGCGGCCCGGACCAGGTCGGCCGCCTCGGCCAGGGCGACCCGGTCCCGGCCAGGCTCGGCCGCGTCCAGCAGCGTGCCGATCAGCTCCTCCTCGTTCCGCTCGCGCCAGGCGGCCGGGAACAGGCGGCTCAGCCGGCGGTAGCCGCCTTCCAGGGTCATGCCGTCGCTCCGTCCGGGCGCCGGGCGAGCTGGCCGCGAGCGGCCGCGGCGTTGGCTTCCAGCTGCTCGATGCCACATCGCAGGGCCTCCAGCCCGGTGCCGGTGATCCGGTAGTAGCGGCGGTGCCGGCCGTCGACGACCTCCTCGTGGTCGACCAGCAGCGAGCCCTCCCCGACGAGCCGGTCGAGGGCCGCGTACAGCGTCCCGGCCCGGAGCCGCACCCGGCCGCCGGAGAGCTCCTCGACCGCCCGGAGGATCCCATAGCCGTGGAGCGGCCCAGGGGCCACCGCGGCCAGGATCAGGAAGGTCGGCTCGCGCAGCACCTCATCTGTATATACCGTCTATCTGCATATAGGCAAGGGAGCTCAGGGCGGCGCCTCGCCGCGGTAGATGCGCCGGACGATGTCCTCGATGTCGGGCTCCTCCAGGGTCAGGTCGGCCACCTCGTGGCCGGCCAGCAGGCGGGCGATCAGCTCGGCCGCGCTGACCTCGTCCCTGGCGAACTCCAGCCAGCGCCGCCGGCCCTCGGCGCGGGCCAGCACCGCCCCCTGGACCTGGACCGGCTCGTCCTCGGCCAGGTCGACCACCAGCACCCTGGTGGTGCCGTAGGCGGTCCGCAGCGCCTCGACGGTCCCGTCGTAGATCAGCCGGCCGTGGTCGATGATCATCAGCCGCGAGCACAGCCGGGTGATGTCGTCCAGGTCGTGGGTGGTCAGGATGACGGTGGTGCCCTGGTCCCGGTTGAGCTCGCGCAGGAAGTCGCGCACGGCCGCCTTGGCCTCGACGTCGAGCCCGATGGTGGGCTCGTCCAGGAACAGCACCTCGGGCGCGGGCAGCACGGCCGCGGCCAGCTCGGCCCGCATCCGCTGGCCCAGCGACAGCGACCGCACCGGGACGGCCAGCAGCGGCCCCAGGGCCAGCACCTCCTCCAGGCGGGCCAGCCGCGCCGCCCGCTCGGCCGGCGGGATGCGGTACAGGTGCCCGACCAGCTCGAACGACTCCTCCAGGGGCAGGTCCCACCAGAGCTGGGTCCGCTGGCCGAACACCACCCCCATGCGCCTGGCCAGCCGCTTGCGCTCCCGGTAGGGGACCATCCCGCAGACCTCGACCCGGCCGGCGCTGGGCAGCAGGATGCCGCTCATCATCTTGACCGTGGTCGACTTGCCGGCCCCGTTGGGCCCGGCGTAGCCGACGAACTCGCCCGGCTGGACCCGGAAGTCGATCCCGGCCACCGCCTCCACCGGCCCCCGGCGGGTCCGGAACCGCTTGCGCAGCCCCTCGACCTCGATCACAGGGTGAGGGTTCACGAGCCGGTCCCCACGTAGTGGCGGATGCCGGCCCGCCAGGCCAGCCCGCCCAGGGCCGCGAACGCCCCCGCGACCGGGGCGGACAGCCAGGCCAGCCACCCCGGCAGCCCGGCCGGCCCCTGGCGGCCCAGCACCCCGAGGGCGGGCACGTAGATGGCCAGCCCGATCGGGATCACCCAGACGAACACGAACCGCAGGGCCGACCCGTAGATCTGCATCGGGTAGCTGGCCAGGTACTGGCCGCCGTAGATGAGCACGTTGACCGCCTCCGAGCCCTGCACGGTGACGAAGGTGAACCCGGCCGCGGCCAGCAGCACCCCGAAGATGATGGTGGCCGCGCAGGCCACCGCCAGGGCGGCCAGCCCGGCCCGGCCCGGCGTCCAGGCCACCCCGGCCCGGTCGGCCGCCCAGGCCACGGTGACCGCCCCGGCCAGCATCCGGCCCACGAACCGGGTGTCGACGTAGCTGGCCACCACCCAGCCGAGCGGGGAGGTGGGCCGGGTCAGGACCTGGTCGAAGGTCCCCCGGCGGACCAGCTCCGACACCTTGTCCGCCTCCAGCGTGTCCCCGAACACCAGGGCCAGGCCCTGGGCGGTGAAGGCCAGCCCGAACAGCACCACCACCTCGGCCGGGCGCCAGCCGCCGATCGACCCGAAGCGGTCCAGCATCAGCACCACCCCGGCGACCTCGATGCCCACGATCATCCCGGCCGACAGGAAACGGACCACCAGGTAGGCGGGGCGGCGGGCGGTGGCCCGGACCGAGGCCGCGGCCAGCCGCAGGTAGACGCCGGCGTGCTCAGCCACCGTGGACCACCAGCCGGCGGCTGGCCAGGGCCAGCACCGCGCGGCCGCCCAGCCACAGCAGCGCCACCCAGGCGACCTGGGTGGCCAGGGCCGGCCCGGCGGCGCCGGTGGCCACCCGGACCGGCGCCATCAGCAGCGGGATCAGCGGGCTCCAGTCGACCAGGGCCCGCAGCGGCCCGGGGAAGAAGTCGACCGGGACCACGAACCCCGAGAGCAGCCAGAGCACGGGGAACACGAGCATGAACAGCGACCGGTAGTCGGGCGTCCAGAAGGCGGCCGAGCCGAACAGGAAGCGGAGCTGGAAGCTGACCACCGCGGCCAGGACCAGGCTGGCCCCGAGCAGGGCCAGCCCGCCCAGGGTGGCGGGCAGGCGCAGCGGCAGCAGCAGGGCCGCCACCGTGAGCGTGGGGACGGTGCGGGTGACGAGCACGCTCAGGGTCCGCCCCAGGTCGAAGGCGAGCAGGCGCAGGTAGGGGTCGCCCGGCCGCAGCAGCTCGGCCACGAACTCGCCCGAGCGGATGGCCTCGGCCAGCTCCCAGAACCAGGGCGCCCAGACGACCGCGAACAGGCCCTCGAGCACCCACACGTAGGTGAGGGCGTCGGCCACGTCCAGCCCGGCCACCTGGTCGCGCTCCCGGTACAGGGCGTAGAAGACGGCCGTGCGCACCACCCCGAAGAAGGCGTTGGTGAGCAGCCCGGCCGCCAGGGCCAGCCGGTAGGAGGTCTGGCGCTGGAAGCCGGCGCGGAGCAGGGCCAGGTACGCGCGCACGGACCGCCCAGGATGCCACGAACGCCCAGCCGCTACCGTGGAGCCATGCGCGGCATCAGGCTGGTCGCCAGCGACCTCGACGGCACCCTGCTGCTGCCCGACGAGACGGTCTCGGAGCGGACCCGGGCCGCCCTGGCCGCGGCCAAGGAGGCCGGCATCACGGTGGTGCTGGTGAGCGGCCGCCAGCCCCGCAGCCTGGGCCCGATCGCCGAGCGGATCGGGGTCGGCGGCATCGCCATCTGCGCCAACGGCGCCCTCATCTGGGACCTGGACGCCGGGACCCTGGTCGACGCCACCCCGCTGGCCGCCGACCTGGCCGCCCGGCTGGTCCACGCCCTGCGCGAGGCCATCCCGGGGGTGCTGTTCGCGGTCGAGCTGGAGAGCGGGTTCGGCCACGAGCGGGGCTGGGCCGAGGACCCGGCGGCCGTGCGGCCCGAGGCCCTGGAGGCCGACGCCCTGGAGCTGATCACCGGGCCGGTCGTCAAGCTGCTGCTGCGCCACCCGACCCTGCCCTTCGCCGAGCTCGCCGACAAGGCCCGCCAGGCCATCGGCGACGACGCCGTGGCCACCTGGGCCGGCCTGCGGCTGGTCGAGATCTCCGCCGCCGGGGTGACCAAGGCCTACGCCCTTGAGCGGCTCTGCGACCGCCTCGGCATCGACGCCTCCGAGGTCGTGGCCGTCGGCGACATGCCCAACGACCTGGCCATGCTGAACTGGGCGGGCACGGCGGTGGCGGTGGCCAACGCCACCCAGGAGGTCCTGGAGGTGGCCGACGAGGTCACCGCGGCCAACGTCGAGGACGGGGTGGCCCAGCTGCTGGAACGGATCCTGGCCGCGAACGGCGCCGGCCCGGGGCGCGAGGGCTAGCGGGTGGCGTCCGCCGGCTCGGGGAACGGGGCCCGGAAGGTGAAGGCGGCCGCGCTCGGGCCTCGCCGGGCCAGCAGCTCGAGGCGGTCCTTGGCCTCGGCGACGGTCGGGATGGTCCCGGCCGGCACCCACCACAGGGCCATGAAGGGGTCGGGCATCCGGTGGAACCAGGCGCGGCGCTGGCGCATCACGTCCAGGTGCCGGCTGGCGTAGACGAAGCTCCGCAGCGCCTCCAGCGACGCCCAGACCGACAGGTTGACGATCACGCGGTCGTCCTCGAAGGGCCGGATGGCGGTGGCGTCGCCGTCCTCGGTCTGGAGCCGCCAGACGAACCCGGGGCTCTGGTCGGCCAGGGCGTTGACCGGCTCCAGCTGGGCCACGAAGCCGGCCAGCTCGGGGGAGTCCAGCGGGGCCCGGAGGGTGGCCAGGTTGACCTGGGCCAGGTGGAAGGCGGCCAGGTCCGGGTCGGGCGGCACGGTGTCCATGGCGTCATTGTAAAGCCGGTCGATGCTGCTCTTAGAACCACCTATTCGCCCGGAAATTCCGCAGCTCTGCGCAGTTGTCGGTTGTGGCGGCAACCACCAGACTACTGTGCCGACATGAGAGACAGCGGCCCCCGCCACCTGGCCGAGTCACCGGCGCCGCGGCGCCGCTGGTGGCTCTGGGCGGGTGCGGGCGTGGCCACCGTGCTGCTGGTAGCCACGGTCGCCTGGGTCACCACGCCGGACCAGCCCCGGCGGGCCGCGAACCAGTCGGCGGCCGGCCTCTCGGCGGCCCCGTCGACGACCGCCGGGGCCGTCGCCACCACCCTCGATCAGGCACCCGACGACGGCCCGAAGAACCTGCTCGCCAACGCCAGCTTCGAGGACGGCCCGCTGGGCTGGCAGCCGCTCGGGGGGGCCCAGCTGACCAAGACCACCGAGGCCAGGGAGGGCAGCTACTCGCTGCGGATCTCGGCGCCCTCGGCCGGCGGGCCGGTCGGCATCACCGTCCCCGACGTGACCCTCACCAAGGTCAACGGCCGCTACCACACCAACGCCTGGGTGCGGCCGTCGTCGCCGAACACCACCGTGACCATCGGGCTGCGCGAGTACCGCGGCGGCGAGCCGGTCCCCGGCTCCAACACCCTCGGCTGGACCGTCGAGCGCACCGGCTGGCGCCAGTTCGGGGCGATCCACGTCGCCGGCCAGTCCGGGTCGCGGCTGGCCCTGGAGATCATGGCCCGCGACCTGCCCCCCGGCGGCTACCTCGACATCGACGAGGTCGTGCTCCACCTGCTGGGGAACCGCTGACGGCGGCACCCACCCGGAACCACTCGGAAGGAAGACAGATGCGTTGGCTCAGGTTCCCCCCGGTTGCGGCCGCGGTGCTGCTGCTGGGGCTGCTCGGCGCCGGCCCGGCGGCCGCCCAGCCGGACCACCTCCACGCCGACCTCTCCCTGGTCGCCTGCGACACCCTGCAGGCCACCGGGTTCGAGCTGCCGGCCGGCACCAAGCTCGACCTCCGGTTCGAGAACGCCGCCAGCGGCGCCGCCCTCCACCAGGCGGCCATCACCACCGGCGCCGACGGCACCATCGCCCTCAAGGCCAAGGTGCCGCTCACCGGCGTCAAGGCCGTCCGCATGGAGCTGGCCCGGCCCGGCGCCGCCAAGCCGTTCGTCTTCTCCGAGATGTCCATCGCCGGGAACTGCCCGCTGCCGTTCACCGGGCCGGCCCGGGCGCCGGGCCTGGCCGGGCTGGCGGTCTGCCTGCTGGTCGCCGGGGCCGTGCTGGTCCGCATGTCCGCCACCCGGGGGCGGCGCCGGGCGGCGCGGCCGTAGAAGGGGCGGCACCAGGCGCCCCCTCGTGCGCCTGGTGCCGCCGGCCCGGTCCGCGTGCGAGCGGGT
>CALGFH010000288.1 GCA_937881255.1 uncultured Actinomycetes bacterium | reverse complement strand
AGACCCCAGTTGTAGGCGAACCTCGCCCCACCGACCGCCGAGGCGAGCGCACGTTGCTGGGTGGGGGTGGGATCGAGCGCGAATCGGTAGGCCTGGTGAACGGTCGCTGGCATCATCCCCCCTTGGCGGCGGTCACCACGCGAAGCGCCCGAATCCTGCGCCAGATTGGCCATGCAGTCTGGCGCACAGGCTCGTCAGCACCATGATCATCATGAGCGAACACTAGAACATGAGTTCGGAAATCTCTACTGACATCAGCCGCGGCAACCCGCCGCCGACGGTTCACACGGTGACGACGAGCTTGCCTCGGGCGTGCCCCTCGCCCAGATAGCGGAACGCGTGCGCGGTCTCGCGCAGCGGGTAGGCCCGCTCCACGACCGGGGTGACCGTCCCGGCCTCGAGCAGCCCCTGGAGGGCGACCAGGTCCTCGTTGCGCCGCTTGGAGATGAAGAAGACCACCTTCTGGCTCGCCCGGAGTGACGCCAGGCGGATCTTGCCGATGTGATCCAAGGGCCCGAGCAGACGGTTGCCTTTGGGCGCGCCGACGAGGACCAGGGTTGCCCGCGGGTGGAGGACGCGCCGGCAGGTCGCCCACGGCCTGCTCCCGGCGACGTCGAACAGCAGGTCGTAGCGGCCATCGCCCTGGGTGAAGTCCTCCCTCGACCACGCCCGCGAGGTCGAGGCCCAGCCTGGTCCTCGGCCTGCGCAGCCCCATCTGCGGGCGTGCGAGGTACGGGGTGCCCGTCATGGCGTACCAGTCGGCCGGGTTCACCGAGGCCGCGTGGACCCGCACCAGCACCTCGTCGTCCCCGGGTTCCGGCTGGTCGATCTCCCGGAGCTCGAGCACCTCCGGCGGGCCGAAGCTGTCCTGGACGATCGCCTTCACCGCGGGACCGCCGTTACCAGCGAACGTACTCGGCCATGTTGGGATGGTCGAAGATCATCGTCTCCTGCATGGTGAGCTCGCGGCCCTTGCCCGCCTCGACGGCCCGCCGGTACATGGCCAGGGCGATGGCGACGTCGACGAACGCCAGCCCGACGGCGTTGAAGTAGACGCGCTCGTCGTCGGCCTCCCGGCCCGGCTTCTCGCCGGCCACGACCTCGTCGAGGTTGCCGTGGATGTCGGCGTCGCTGAGCTCGCCGTCCTTGTACATCCGGCTCAGGGTCTGGGTGCGGTGCTTCACCGTCTCCCAGTCGTCGCACACGATCTTCTGGCACTGCCTGGCCACCGCGTACTCGTCCTCCCAGCCGCCGACGTGGCTGTAGAAGGAGCCCGGCTTCATCCAGGCGGCCTTGAGCAGGGGCGCCTGGGCGCTGGTCGCGGTGACCAGGATGTCGGCCTCCTCCATGGCCCGGGCGCCGTCGGTGCCGGTCGCCACCAGCTCCATGCCGGGGACCAGCGGGGCGAGCTCGCGGACGAACTGCTGCTCCTCCTCGGCGGTCCTGGCCGAGACCCGGCACTCGGCCAGGGTCGGGCAGGCCGTCTTCATGGCCAGCAGGTGCATCTTGGCCTGCTCGCCGCTGCCGATGAAGCCGATCACCCGGGCGTCGGTGGGCGCGAAGTGCTTGGCCGCCAGGGCCCCCATCGCCCCGACCCGGATGTTGGAGGCCAGCGTCCCCTCGAGCACGGCGATCGGGAACCCCCGCTCGATCTCGGAGAGGATGAACAGCGCGGTCAGGTTCTGGAGGCCGAACCTGGGCACGTTGGGCGGGAAGACCGACACCCACTTCATGCCGCAGACCTTCTCCAGCAGCAGGGTCGAGGGCAGGCAGTTGATCCGCTCCTGCGTCTCCTGGTTGAAGATCTGCACGATCTTCTCCGGGAACAGCACGTCGCCGTTGCGGTGGGCCAGCAGCGCCGACTCGGCCGCCTCGATGGCCAGCCGGAAGTCGAGGCAGCCCGCCTCGAGGAGATCCTCCTGGGACAGGTAGGTGAAGCGGATCGCGTGCTCGGCCTGGCTCAATGTCGTCACTCCTCCAGAAAGGCGACCGCGCGGCAGAACGCCGCCTCCCCGCCGACGAACTTCCACGGGAAGCAGCCGAACTGGATGCGCTGGTCGAGCACCTCGTCGATCTGGCCGCCCAGGTTCTCGATGTGGATCACGTCGTGGGGGAACAGCAGGGTGTGCATGATCTGAAGATCCTGCCTGGGGAAGATCTCGTCCAGTGGGCGGCCGAGCGCGGCCTCGGCGTCCTCGGCCTCGTCGGGCCGGATCTTGCGGATGACGGTGTTCATCGGATGGTCGGCGCTGCCGGCGTCGACCGCCAGCCAGCGCACCCCCCGGTCCAGCACCCACTCGGCGAACTCCCGCGTCGGCCCGGGATGGCGCACGAAGTAGCGGGTCTCGTCCACCTGGCTGCGGTCGACCCAGTTCTCGTTGTAGAAGCGGTGATAGCCGGTGTGGATGATCAGGATGTCGTCCCGCTCGACCCGGAGCCCGGTCTCCCGCTCCCACCGCTCGAAGTGCTCGGGCCCGTACAGCTGGTAGTCGCCGATCCCCATCCGCTCCAGGTCGACCACCACCGCCGACCCGACCAGCCAGGGCAGCGGCAGCTCCCCGATCGTCTTGCCCGCCGACCAGAAGTGCACCGGCCCGTCCAGGTGCGTGCCCACGTGCAGGGTCGAGGTGATCTCCTGCCCGCCCACCTTGTCGAACGCCAGCCGCTTGACCCACTTGATCGAGGGCCCGTCATAGCTCGCGAACGCCGGCGTGTGCATGCTGAAGTCCTGCGACAGATCGAGCACCCGCATCGCCTCGAGCCCCACGTCGTGTCTCCCTTCGTCGGTGCCGCCTGCCCGGGCCGTTCACGCTGACGCTATCGGACGCCCGCGGCGGCGGCGAGGAGGATGGCGGTGGCGCCGATCCCGGCCGCGTACGCCCGCCCGCTCCCATGGCCCAGCCGATCCAGCCGCGCCAGCGCCCCCGGCCACGCCGCCTCCCCGGCCGGGGAGAGGTCGAGCAGCCGCCCCGCCGGCTCCGGCAGCTGACGCCGCGTCGCCAGCGCCAGCAGCGTCGCCGACAGCCCGGTGGTCCGCCCAGGAGCCGGTTCCAGCGCGTCCAGCACCGGGTCCGAGGTCGGCCCGTCCATCGGCGTCTCCCGGGCCGGCCCCGGTGACCCGATCGCCGAGCCGAGCACGGCCAGGGCTCCGGCGACGGCGGCCACCAGGTCGTCGCCCTCAGGCGTGAGCCCAGGCCCGCGCCCCAGCAGCTCGCGCACTCCCGCGGCAGCGGGTTCCGGGTCGCGCTCCCGAACCGCCCGGAACAGCGGCACCAGCCCCCCCGCCCCACCCGCCTCGGCCGCGGTGACCACCCCCACCCGGGCCAGCTCGCGAACCAGGTGGTCCGGGTCCGCCTTCGGAGTGGGGCGGGAGCCGAGGGCGCGGAGGATCGCCGAACCGCGGGCGGCCACCGCCTCCGGCGCCACGCCCGTGGGAACCGGAACCGTCGGGTCCCAGGTGGGGGGAGCGGACGGATTCCAGGTGATCTGGAGAGGGCCCAGCGTCATCCGACCCGGGGTCAGGCGGGCGGTCGTGCCCGGGCCGACGCCTGGGTGGGACAGCGCGCCCGACCCGGCGGAGAGGGCGATGGCGTTGGGGAGGAGGGGGACCTCGCGGGTGGTGATGGCGACCACGAATCCGTCCACGTCGACCCAGGCGGCGGTGGCCCCGGCGCCGAGAACCACACCCTTGCGACCACCGACCGGGCCCTTCGCTTCGAACGCAGCGGCCAGGTGCTCCAGGACTGGCGTGGCCACGAGGTGGGCGGGGAGGGTGACCATGCTCGACCCGGCTCAGGCGGTGGGGGAGTCGGCGAGGGCCCGGGTGGCGGCCACGAACGCCTCCATGGGCGGTTCGACCAGCCCGGCGCCGACCTGGCCGACGCCGGGGTCCTTGTGGGCGATGCCGGTGTTGACGGTGGGGAGGACGCCGCTGTGGACGACCTCGCGGGCGTCGATGCCGAGTGGGGTGCCGCGGAAGCCGAGGGTCGGGAGCTGGTAGGAGCTGCTCTCGGCCCAGGTGATGTCGTACATGGCCAGGGTGGCCGCGACCGCGTCCTCGGGGCTGCCGCCGACGAAGCGGACGATGGCCGGGGCGGCGGCCATGGCCATCCCGCCGATGCCGATGGTCTCGGTGATGGTCGAGTCGCCGATGTCGCGGTTGGCGTCCTCGGGCCCGAACCCGGGCAGGTAGAGGCCGTCGACCACGCCGGCCGGGCCGGTGAACCAGCGGTCGCCGGTGCCGGCCAGGCGGACCCCGAACTCGGTGCCGTTGCGGGCCATGGCGGTCACGATCGAGGAGCCGGCGGTCCCGGCGGCCGCGTCGGCGGTGGCCTTGCCGGCGGCCATGGCCAGGTTGAGGAAGAAGTGGTCGTTGCCGGAGATGAACTCGGCCGCGGCGACCACGTCGGCGGTCGGCTCCTCGACGGTCAGCAGGGCCGGCAGCAGCGCCCGCAGCAGCAGCGAGGTCCCGGCCCGGTTGCGGTTGTGGCCCTCGTCGCCCATCTGCAGCGCCTGGGCGATCAGGGCCCGGAGGTCGAGCGGCTCGGGCAGGCGCTCCAGGGCGGCGGTCAGGACCCGGGCCAGGACGTCGCGCATCCAGGCCAGCCGGTCCAGCACCTCGGCGTCGTAGGCGCCGTACCGGAGGACCTTGCCGAGGCCCTCGTTGAGGGTGCAGAAGGCGCGGTTGCCCGAGGCGCCGTCCTCGACCACCCACACCGGCATGGAGGCGCTGACCACCCCGGCCATGGGCCCGACGGCCCCGCGCTCGTGGCAGGGGCCGAAGCGCAGGCCGCCCCGACCGGCCAGCCGCGCCGCCTCCTCCGGGTCGGCGGCGATGCCCTCGTGGACGGCCGCGCCGATGATCGCGCCCCGCAGCGGCCCGCACATCCCGTCCCAGTCGATCGGCGGTCCGGCGTGGAGCAGGGTCCGCTCGTCCAGCCCGGGCAGCAGGTCGCCCGCCCGGCCGATCCCCACCACCCGCGGCTCGGCCGCCTGCATGGCCACCACCGCCCGGTCGTTGGCGGCGGCGGTCTCGGCGGCGCGGGTGGCCAGGCGTTCCAGCGCCTCCCCGGCCCCGTCGGCGGGCGGGCGCCACTCGACCCGGGCCACCTCGGCCTGCTGGCGCTCCAGCTCCCCGGCGAACAGCTCCACCCCGGCGTTGACCACCTTCAGCGGCCGCCCCAGCAGGCCGCTCACCGCCGGCCACCCGCATGGCCGCCGGACCCGCCCGGTGCAATCGGTGCTCCGAGCCCGGCGGCGGCCAGGGCGAGGCGGGCGGCCTGGGCGCTGGAGCGGGTGACCAGGGCGCCGGCCTCGCGCAGGGCGGCCGCCTGACCGTCGAGACCCTGAGGGTCGCCGGCGGCGCCGCACAGCGACACCACCACCGACAGGCCGACCGGGCGCTCGGCCAGGGCCCGGTCGATCAGCGGGCCCAGCTCGCCGGCCGGGTCGGGGTGGGCGCCGTAGCCGAGGACCACGTCCAGCAGCACCACCCCGGTCGCAGGGTCGGCCGCCTCCCGGCGGAACCGCTCGTTGCGCAGGCCCGGGTCGATCATCGGATGGGCCCGCCCCTCGGTCATGGCGTCGTCGCCGAAGTCGACGAAGGTATGCCCCTCGCTGCGGTGCAGGTCGGCCAGCCGCCACTCCGGTCGCAGCGGGATGTTGGAGGCGACCCGCCCCACCACCCCGGCCACCACCGCCATCGCCTCATAGCAGAGGGTCCCCCCACTGAACAGCCCCCGGATCACCCCGGGGGTGACGGCCGGGGGGCTGTGGACAACCGGCACCACCGTTTCTGCGGCTGGGCTACCGTCCCCCTCCGGGGGGCTCGGCGCCGGGAGGTGAGGCTCAGGCGCGCCCTCGGCCGCCGGGCTCCCGACCGCCCAGGCGGCCGCGGCCTCCAGGGAACCCGCGAACCTCACCCCGGGCGGGAGGGGTGGCGGGTCGCTCAGGCCGGGAAAGGCGAGGACCGCCGGCTTGCCGGTCGCGGCGGCGGCGTCGGCGACCCGGCGGGCGACCCCCGGGTCGGGGGGCTTGGAGATGACCACCAGGCGCTCGGTGGCGTCGTCGGCGGCCAGCAGCTCGAGGGCGCGGAGGGTCATGATGCCGCCGACCTCGGGGGAGAGGTCGCGGCCGCCGACCCCGACGGCGTGGGAGATGCCGACCCCGGCCGCGTCGAGCAGGCAGGTGACCTCCTGGATGCCGGTGCCGGAGGCGCCGACGACCCCGACCGGGCCGCGGCGGACGGCGTTGGCGAACCCGAGGCCGACCCCGTCGATGATGGCGGTGCCGCAGTCCGGGCCCATGAGCAGCAGGCCGCGCTCGGCCGCGACCCGCTTGCAGGCGGCCTCGGTGGCCGGGTCGAGCCCGTCGGAGAAGCAGAACACGTGCAGCCCGGCCTGGAGGGCCTCGGCGATCTCGTAGCCGAGGTGCCGGCCCGGCACCGACAGCACGGCCAGGTTCAGGCCGGGGTCGCGCCGGGCCGCGGCCCGCAGCGACCGCGGCGGCGCGACACCCGGGCCGCCCCCCGCCCCACCGCCCGTGCCACCTTGGCCGGCCCCGGCAAGGAGCGCCTCGACCTGCTCCATGGCCTGGCCGGCGGCGGCGTCGTCGGCCGCCCGGACGCAGAGCACCAGGTCGCTCGGGCCGAGCCCGGCCGGGTCGACGGCGAACCCCTGCCGGGCCAGCAGCTCCAGGTTGACCGGGGTGGCGGCCACGGCCGCGGCCGCCTCGACCCCGGGCAGCTCCTCGGCCTGCCGGGACACCTGCATCAGGGTCACCGAGTCGTGATAGGTGCCCCTGCGGACCTCGACCCGGGAGCCCGTCACCGCTCCCGGGCCGGCCGGTCACCGGGCCCGGGCTCCCCGCCCGCCGGCGGGTCGGCCACCGGCGGCCCGCCCCCGACCTCACCAGCCCGCCCGGCCGGCCCGCTCCCGGTCCCCGGGTCGCCGGCCGGGGCGGCCCCGCCCGCGGGGCTGGCGATGGCGCCCTCGGCGAGGGTGCCGCCCGTGCCCGGGACCCCGCCCAGCGCCCGCAGCACCTGGTAGATGATGATGGCCCCGAACGACCCGAGGGCGATGCCGTTGAACTCCAGGTCGCCCCAGGTGAGGGTGTAGTTGGCGGCGCCAACGATCAGCGCGACCGCGGCGGTGACCAGGTTCACGTTGTCGCGGAAGTCGACCCGGCTCTCGATCCAGATGCGTGCCCCAAGCACGGCGATCATGCCGTACAGCACCGTCGTGGCCCCGCCGAGCACGCCCGCGGGGATGGTGACGATCAGCGCCCCGAACTTGGGCACCAGGCCGAGCAGGATCGCGGTCGCCCCGGCGATCACGTACGCGGCGGTCGAGTAGACCTTGGTCGCCGCCATCACCCCGATGTTCTCGGCGTAGGTGGTGGTGCCCGACCCGCCGCCCAGGCCGGCCAGGGCGGTGGCCGCCCCGTCGCCCATGTAGGCCTTGCCCAGCGAGTCGTCCAGGTTGCGCTCGGTCATGGCGGCCACGGCCTTGACGTGCCCGGTGTTCTCGGCGATGAGCACGATCACCACCGGGGCGATCAGCGCGATGGCCCGCCAGCTGAAGGTGGGCCCGGTGAAGTCGGGCAGCCCGACCCAGTCGGCGTCGCCGACGGGCCCGAAGTCGACCTCGCCGGCCACGGCGGCCACCAGGTAGCCGACCAGGACCCCGAGGAACACCGACAGCCGCCCGATGAACCCCTTGAAGACGATGCCGATGAGCAGGATCGCGGCCAGGGTGATGAACGCGATCAGCGGCTGCTGGGCGAAGCTGTCCCTGGCCACCGGGGCCAGGTTGAGGCCGATCAGGGCCACGATGGCCCCGGTGACCACCGGCGGCATCAGCCACTCGATGAGCCGCGAGCTGGTCCGGTCCACCACCAGCCCGATGAGGAAGAACAGCACCCCGCAGACGACGATCCCGCCGAGGGCGGCCGGGATCCCGCCCTCGGCCTTGGCCGCGATCACCGGGGCGATGAAGGCGAAGCTGGAGCCGAGGTAGCTGGGCACCCGGTTGCGGGTGATGACCAGGAACAGCAGGGTCCCGATGCCCGAGAACAGGATGGTGGTGGCCGGCGGGAACCCGGTCAGGACCGGCACCAGGAAGGTGGCCCCGAACATGGCCACCACGTGCTGCATCCCGATCCCGGCGGTCCGCCCCCATGACAGCCGCTCCTCGGGCCGGACGACCGCCCCGGGGGTGACCGTCCTGCCGTCGCCGTGCAGCTCCCAGAG
>CALGFH010000287.1 GCA_937881255.1 uncultured Actinomycetes bacterium | reverse complement strand
CCGAGGAGGCCCCGCCATCGTGCCCATCATCGAGGTCGAGCACCTGCACAAGCGCTACCGGGACACCGTTGCCGTCGAGGACGTGTCGTTCACCGTCGAGCAAGGCGAGATCTTCGGGATCATCGGCCCCAACGGGGCCGGCAAGACCACCACCGTGGAGACGATCGAGGGGCTGCGGACGCCCGACCGGGGCGTCGTGCGCGTGCTCGGGCTCGACCCCTGGAAGGACCGGGCCGAGCTGCGCGAGCGGGTCGGGGTCCAGCTCCAGCAGAGCGACCTGTACGACAAGGTGCGGGTGGGCGAGGCCCTGGAGCTGTTCGCCTCCTTCTACCGCGACCCGGCCGACCCGCGCCGGCTGCTGGAGCGGCTCGGGCTGGCCGGCAAGCGCGACACCGGCTTCGACAAGCTCTCCGGCGGCCAGCGCCAGCGCCTCTCGATCGCCCTGGCCCTGGTCGGCAACCCCGAGGTGGCCATCCTGGACGAGCTCAGCACCGGCCTCGACCCCCACGCCCGGCGCGACACCTGGCGGCTGATCGAGGAGATCAGGGCCGGCGGGGTCACGGTCGTGCTGGTCAGCCACTACATGGAGGAGATCGGCCGGCTCAGCGACCGGGTGGCGGTGCTGGACGCCGGCCGGGTGGTGGCGATCGACACCCCCGGGCGCCTCACCGCCCGGGTCGCCGCCGAGCTGCACACCGACCAGGTCACCCTGGACGACGCCTTCCTCGCCCTGACCGGGCGATCCACCCCCGCCACCCGATGACCAAGGAGCTCCCGATGCAAGGCCCGATGCAAGGCCTTTCCAAGCTGACCCGCCTCGAGGCCAAGATCCTGTTCCTGCGCGACCCGGTGGCGCTGCTGGTCGCGCTGGCCGTGCCCATCGGCATCCTGCTGGTGTTCGGCCTGCCCGGCTTCGCCCGCGACCCGGCGCCCGAGCTGGGCGGCCAGCGCCCCATCGACACCGTCCTGCCCTCCATCGCCCTGGCCATCAGCGTCGGCGTCCTGGCCATCACGGTCCTGCCCGGCTACCTGGCCATCTACCGCGAGAAGGGCATCCTGCGCCGGCTCTCCACCACCCCGGCCAGCCCGGCGATGCTGCTGACCGCCCAGGTCGCGGTCAACCTGGCCATGGCCGTGGCCGCCCTCGTCCTGGTGCTGGCGATCGGCGCCGTCTGGCTGGGCATGGCCATGCCGGCCAGCGTCGGCTGGTTCGTGGTGGCGTTCCTGCTCGGCACGGCCGCCCTGTTCGCCGTCGGCCTGCTGATCGCGGCCGTCGCCCCGACCGCCAAGACGGCCAACGCCATCGGCATGCTCGTCTTCTTCCCCTCGCTGTTCCTGGCCGGGGCCTGGCTGCCCAAGCACCTGATGCCGGACCTGCTCAGCCGCGTCGGCGACCTGTCCCCGCTCGGCGCCTTCCGCGAGTCGGTCCAGGACGCCTGGGTCGGGTCGACCCCGGACCCGGTGCACCTGATCGCCCTGGCGGTGGCGGCCGTGGTCGCCGGCGCGGCCGCGACTAAGCTGTTCCGTTGGGAGTAGCCGCGCCGAAGGGCCCGCACGTGACTGTCCCGCAGACCGACGTCCGGCTCGACACCTCGGACCGCCGGCTGGAGCGCGCCTTCCGGGTGGTCCCCTACGTCCTGCTGGCCGTCTCGACGCTGCTCGCGTCCATGGCCGACGACCTGATCGAGCACCGGACGGCGGCCTACCGGCTGGGCACGCTCGGGGTGGCGGTGGTGACGGCCGGGTGGATGCTGTGGATGGTCACCCTCCACCCGGCCTGGGCCCGGCGGCGCCGGCTGATGGCCCTGTACTGCGCCGGCCTGCTCGTGCTGATCGGGGTCCTGGTCACCCGCAGCCCCTGGTTCGGGCTGTTCGCCCTCACCGGCTACCTGCACACCTGGGAGCTGCTGAGCGGCCGCTGGCGGGTGGCCGGGGTGACCGCGACCGCCGCCCTCCACGTCACCGCCATCTTCGGCGGCCGCCTGCCCGATCCGAACCTCCCGGCGGTGGCCGCCTTCCTGCTCATGGTGGCCGTGAGCGCCAGCCTGGCGGTCGCCTTCAGCCGCTGGGGGGAGATCACCACCGAGCAGAACGAGCAGCGCAAGCGGATCATCGTCGAGCTGGCCGAGGCCAACGCCAAGCTGGAGGCCGCCATGGCCGAGAACGCCGAGCTCCAGGCCCGGCTGCTGGCCCAGGCGCGGGAGGCGGGCACGCTGGACGAGCGCCAGCGGATGGCCCGCGAGATCCACGACACCCTGGCCCAGGGCCTGACCGGGATCATCACCCAGGTGCAGGCGGCCAGGAACGCCGCCGAGCGCCCGGCCGACTGGCGCCGCCACCTCGACAACGCCGCCGACCTGGCCCGCGAGAGCCTGTCCGAGGCCCGCCGGACCGTCCAGGCCGTCGGCCCGGAGCCGCTGGAGCAGCGCGCCCTCGGCGACGCCCTGGCCGAGGTGGTCGAGCGCTGGTCGGACCTGCACCAGGTCAGGGCCGAGGTCACCACCACCGGCGCCGCCTGCCCCCTGCACCCCGAGGTCGAGGTGGCCCTGCTCCGCACCGCCCAGGAGGCCCTGGCCAACGTGGCCAAGCACGCCGCCGCCTCGCGGGTCATGCTGACCCTCTCGTTCCTGGCCGACCTGGTCACCCTCGACATCCGCGACGACGGCGTCGGCTTCGACCCCGAGGAGGTGCGCCGCGGCGACGACGGCGGGTTCGGGCTGACGGTCATGCGCCAGCGGGTCGGCCGGCTGGCCGGGACGCTGGAGATCGAGTCCGAGCCGGGCGCGGGCACGGCCGTGTTCGCCGGCGTCCCGGCCATCCCGAGGGAGGTGGCCGGTGGCTGAGGCGCCCATCCGGATCCTGGTCGTGGACGACCACCCGGTGGTCCGCGACGGCCTGTGCGGGATGTTCACCGGCGACCCGCGCTTCGAGGTCGTCGGCGAGGCCGGCGACGGCGCCGAGGCGGTCACCCTGGCCGAGGCCCTGCGGCCCGACGTGGTCCTGATGGACCTGCGCATGCCCCGGGTCGACGGGGCGACCGCCATCACCCGCATGGCCGAGCGGGGGGTGACGGCCAAGGTGCTGGTCCTGACCACCTATGAGACCGACCGGGACGTGCTCCCGGCGATCAAGGCCGGCGCCACCGGCTACCTGCTCAAGGACGCCACCCAGCAGGACCTGTTCCGGGCCGTCGGGGCCGCGGCCAGGGGCGAGTCGGTGATCTCGCCGTCGGTCGCGACCCGGCTGCTGAGCCAGGTCCGCGCCCCCGCGGTCGAGCCCCTGACCCAGCGGGAGCTCGAGGTCCTCCAGCTGATCGCCAGGGGCACCACCAACCGGGAGGCGGCCCGGCGCCTGTTCATCAGCGAGGCCAGCGTCAAGGCCCACCTGCTCCACGTCTACGCCAAGCTCGGCGTCAACGACCGGGCCGCCGCCGTGGCCACCGCGTACGAACGCGGCCTGCTGACCCCCGGCGGCGGCTGATCCCGGCTAGCGGATCTCGGCGTCGATGGAGAGGATGTTGAGGTAGGCGGCCCCCTCGGAATCGGAGCGCTCCTCCACCTCGAGCACGGCCGACAGCTCGTAGGTGGCGCCCGGGACGGCGGGCAGCTCCAGCGTCGTGAGGAACGAGTCGTCGGTGCCGCCAGGGAACCGCTGGACAACCGTCTGGCCCCTCGCCCGCAGGGCCAGCTTGGCCCTCGCGTGCTCGTTGGCGAAGCTGTAGCCCTGGGCATGGATGTACAGGGTCTCCCCTTCGACCCCGTCCGTGAGCGGGATCGTCATCCCCATCGACCGGCTCGGGTCGGGAGCGTCCTCGTTCCCCAGGCCGACCTGGAAGTCCGAGAAGACCGTGGTGAGCGCCCGGCGGTCGCCGGAGACGTCGGTCTCACTGCCCCAGCCCGCGTCCCCGACGGGACCGAACCCCACCGGGTCGGTGCTGGGCTGCGGCTGCGGCTTCTTGGCCGCGTTGGCCGCCGGCTGCTGGACCGGGGCGTTCCCGGCCGGCTTGGGAGCGGCCTTGGGCGTGGTCGCGGCCGGCGCGGAGACCTTGGGCGCGGCCTTGGCGCCCGGCGACGTCGCGGGCTTGGCTGCGCCCTGCTGGGCCGGGGCGAGCGACGGGGTCGACGGGGCGCCTTGGGTCGCGGGCGTGCTCGGCGACCAGCCGGTGACGTAGACGGCCACCAGCGCGATCGCGACGGCCAGGATGACGGGCAGAACGACTCGGCCTCGCATGATGGGCCTCCTTGGCGCCGGTCCCCCGAAGCCGGGCGGGCGGCCCGGTGCGGGACCTCCTCAGGATGCTGGCGCCGCCGGTGGCCGGTCTGTGCCGGCGGTCACACGCGCGCTGTGACGTCTAGCGCTGCTGGCGGGCGCGCTTGGCGGCGCGGCCCCGGGAGGGGGCGTCGAGGACCTTCTTGCGGAGGCGGAGCTGGGCCGGGGTGACCTCGACCAGCTCGTCGGGGCCGACCCGCTCGATGGCCTGCTCCAGGGAGAGCACGGTCGGCGGGACCAGCCGGATGGCCTCGTCGGAGGCGTGGGTGCGGATGTTGGTCTTCTGCTTCTCGCGGGTCGGGTTGACGTCCATGTCCTCGGGGCGGGCGTTCTCGCCGATCACCATGCCCTCGTACACCTGGGTGCCGGGGCCGACGAACAGCTCGCCCCGCTCCTGCAGCTGCCAGAGGGCGTAGCCGGTGGTGGTCCCGACCCGGTCGGCGACCAGGGCCCCGTTGACCCGGTCGTTGATCGGCCCGGCCCACTCGTCGTAGCCGTCGAACAGGTGGTGGAGGATGGCCGTCCCCCTGGTCGCGGTGAGCAGGGTGGAGCGGAAGCCGATCAGGCCCCGGGCCGGCACCCGGAACTCCAGGCGCACCCAGCCGGTGCCGTGGTTGACCATGTCGGTCATCCGCCCCCGGCGCAGGGCCAGGCCCTGGGTGACCACGCCGACGAACTCCTCGGGGACGTCGAGGGTGACCGCCTCGTACGGCTCCTGGACCCGCCCGTCGACGGTGCGGGTGATGACCTCGGGCCGCGACACCTCCAGCTCGTAGCCCTCGCGCCGGGCCTGCTCGATCAGCACGGCCAGCTGCAGCTCGCCCCGGCCCTGCACCTCGAAGGTGTCGGGCGAGGCCGTGGGCAGGACCCGGATGGCCACGTTGCCGAGCACCTCGCGGTCGAGGCGCTCCTTGAGGTGGCGGCTGGTCAGGTAGGTGCCGTCGTTGCCGGCGAACGGCGAGGTGTTGACCCCGAACCGCATCGAGATGCTGGGCTCGTCGATCGAGACCACCGGCAGGGGCCGGGGGTCGTCGGGGTCGGTGACGGTCTCGCCGACGGTCACGTCGCCCAGCCCGGCGATGGCCACGATCTCCCCCGGCCCGGCCTGGTCCAGGTCGGAGCGGGACAGCCCGATGGCCCCGGCGATCTTGGTCACCTTGGCCACGGCCAGGGTGCCGTCGCGCCTGGCCACCCCGACCCGGTCGCCCAGCCGGACCTCGCCCTGCCACAGCCGCCCCACGGCCAGCCGTCCCACGTACGGGTCGGCGTCCAGGTTGGTGACCAGGAACTGGAGCGGGTGCCCGGGCTCGTAGGACGGGGGCGGGGTGGTGGCCACGATCGTCTCCAGCAGCGGGCCCAGGTCGCCGGCCAGGTCGTCCGGCCGGTGCCCGGCCCGCCCGGTGCGGGCGTTGGCGTACAGGATCGGGAAGCCGATCTGGTGCTCGTCGGCGTCCAGGTCAAGGAACAGCTCCTCGATCTCGTGGACGACCTCGGCCGGCCGGGCGTCGGCCCGGTCGACCTTGTTGACGCACACCACCACCGGCAGCCGCCGGGCCAGCGCCTTGCCGAGCACGTAGCGGGTCTGGGGCAGCGGCCCCTCGCTGGCGTCGACCAGCAGCAGGACGGCGTCGACCATCCGCAGGGTCCGCTCGACCTCGCCCCCGAAGTCGGCGTGCCCGGGCGTGTCGACCACGTTGATCCGCACCCCGCCGAACTCGACCGCCGTCTGCTTGGCCAGGATGGTGATGCCCTTCTCCCGCTCCAGGTCCATCGAGTCCAGCACCCGGTCGACGACCTCCTGGTTGGCCCGGAACACCCCCGACTGGCGCAGCATGGCGTCCACCAGGGTGGTCTTGCCGTGGTCGACATGCGCCACGATGGCGATGTTGCGCAGGTCATGACGGATCGCGGGCACGACGAAGTTCCTCTCGGCCGGTTGGGGTGGGCACAACCTTCCCAGGGTAGCGGAGGTCGTGCCCGCGATCCGGGTGCGGCTACTCGCCGACCTTGGTGACCCCGAACAGCAGGACGCGGCGCTCGATGTCGTAGTGGACGGTGCTGGTGTTCTCCAGCAGGTCCTGCAGGTTGTCGGCGTCGTCGGGGTCGAGGGTCAGGACCTCCTCCCAGGCGCCCTGGTCGAGCACCAGCTGGAGGGTGTAGGTGCCGGGCTTGCCGGGGTCGCCGGCGACCCAGCTGAACTGGTAGTGGCTGAGCTGGCGGACCTTGATGCTGTCGTCGGTCACGGGCTGGCGGACGTTGGCCACGCGGTCCTCCTCGGGACGGCGGTTCGGACCGGAGGCGTCTACCCCGTCATCCCGGTCGCGTATCTGGCTCCTGGGCGGCGTCCGCGTGACCGGTGGGTGACACCACCACGGCCTCGTCGCCACGCAGGTCCAGCGACCCGGCGACCGGCTCGCCGTCGCGCCCGGGTTGGGTGGAGAGCTCGACCCGGCCGGCCGCCGCCGGGCCGGGCAGGGCCAGGCGGGCCGGGGAGGGGCCGAGGTTGAGGGCGACCAGCCAGCGGTCGCCGCCGGGGGTGGTGCGGAGGTAGGCGAGCACGTCGCCGTCGGCCTCGACCGGCTGGTAGGCGCCGGTGACCAGGGCCGGGGTCTGGCGCCGGAGCTGGAGCAGGCGGCGGTGGAGGGTGAGCATGGAGGCGGGGTCGTCGCGCTGGGCGGCCGCGTTCAGGGACAGGTTCTCCTCGCCGACGGGCAGCCAGGGACGGCCGGTGGTGAAGCCGCCGCCCGGGCCGGCGTCCCAGGGCATCGGGGTGCGCTCGGGGTCGCGGCCGCGCCCGGGGACCAGCTGGGCGATCGGGTCGATGGCGGCGGAGGGCGGGATCGGCACGTCGCCCAGGCCGAGCTCCTCGCCCTGGTAGAGGATGGGGGTGCCGGGCAGGGTGAGCAGCAGCACGGCCGCCACCCGGGCCTGGGCCGGGCCGAGCCGGGAGGCCACCCGGGGGCTGTCGTGGTTGCCGAGCACCCAGTTGGGCCAGGCCCCGGCCGGGAGCGCGGCCAGGTAGCGGTCGACGTAGCCGGCGATGCCCCTGGCGTCCCAGGCGGCGGTGAGCAGCTCGAAGTTGAACGGCACCTGGATCCCGCCGCCGTCGCCGCCGTAGTAGGCCATTGTCTGCTCCAGCGGCACCCCCAGCTCGGCCAGCAGCACCCGGTCGTCGCCGAACTCGTCGACCACCTTGCGCATCCTGGCCGCCAGCTCGCGGGTCTCGGGCCGGTCGACGTTCCAGACCGACAGCTCGCGCATGTAGGGGAAGTCCTCGCCTGGCCGGTAGCTCGGGTTGGGCGGGTTGTCGCGCAGCCGGTCGTCCTCGACCAGCACCACCAGGGCGTCGATCCGGAACCCGTCGATCCCCCTGGCCAGCCAGAAGCGCAGGGTGTCGAACATGGCCTCCTGGACCTCGGGGTTGCGCCAGTTCAGGTCGGGCTGGGAGTCCAGGAACACCCGGTAGTAGAACTGGCCGGTGGGCTCGTGCCAGCGCCAGGCGCTGTCGCCGACGTAGCGCAGCCAGTTGCTGGGCGGGCCGCCGTCCGGCCCGGGGTCGCGCCAGACGTACCAGTCGCGCCTGGGGTCGTCCCGCGACGAGCTCGACGCCCGGAACCACGGGTGCTGGTCGGAGGTGTGGTTGGGGACCCAGTCGAGCAGCACCCGCAGCCCCCGCCGGTGGGCCTCGGCGACCAGCCGGTCGAGGTCGTCGAGGGTGCCGAACACCGGGTCGACGCCGGTGTAGTCGCTGACGTCGTAGCCGAAGTCGTCCATGGGCGAGGGATGGACCGGGGACAGCCAGATGGCGTCCACCCCCAGCCAGGTCAGGTGGTCGAGCCGGGCCAGGATGCCGGGGAGGTCGCCGACCCCGTCGCCGTCGCTGTCCATGAACGAGCGCGGGTAGATCTGATAGATCACCCCGCGCCGCCACCAGTCCGCATCCCCCATGGACGGCTCAGCCTAGCAGCCACCAGG
>CALGFH010000286.1 GCA_937881255.1 uncultured Actinomycetes bacterium | reverse complement strand
AGATCCTGGTGTTCGCGGCCCTGGCCGTCACCCTGATCTTCCAGGCCGGCGACGCCAACACCCTGTCGGTGTTCGGCACCGGGAACGCCGACGTGGAGGGCTTCACCGGCCTCTCCGGAGTCATCGCCGGCTCCGTCTACACCATCCTGGCCTTCATCGGCTTCGAGGCCGCGGCCCCCTTGGCCGAGGAGGCCAAGGACCCGCGGCGCACCATCCGGCAGGCCGTCATCTACTCCTGCCTGGCCATCGGCGTGTTCTACGTGCTGACCACCTATGCGGCCACCGTCTCCTTCGGTCCGGACCGGTTCGCCGAGTTCCCGGCCTCGGGGGAGGGCAACCCCTGGGACGCCCTGGCCCGCGGGGCCTGGGGCGTCGGCTGGGTGCTGGTGTTCCTGGCCATCGCCAACTCGGCCATCGCCAACGCCAACGCCTCGGCCAACGCGGCCACCAGGACCTGGTTCGCCCTCGGCCGGATCCGGGTGCTGCCGCGGCCCCTGGAGCACGTCAACCCGCGCTGGCGGTCCCCGGACGTGGCCGTGGTCGTCCAGTTCGTCGTCGGTGTCGTGGTGTCGGTCTGGCTGGGGCTGCAGTACGAGCCGCTGACCGCCTTCGCCCTGGTCGGCACCATCGTCACCGCGGTCATCATCGCCATCTACATGGTGGTGAACCTGGCCTGCCTGGTCTTCTACCTGCGCGAGGGGCGGTCCGAGTTCAACCCCCTGCTCCACGGCCTGGTCCCGGTCCTGGGGATCCTCGCCTTCCTGCCCGCGTTCCTGACCGCCGTGGGGATCCAGGCGTTCGACTTCGTCAGCGCCCTCCCCTACCCGATCAGCCTGGTCGGCCCCGTGGTCGGCATCTGGTACGCGATCGGCCTGGTCTACCTGGTCGTCCTGATGCGCACCCGGCCCGAGCGGCTGCGCGACACGGGCCGGGTGTTCGCCGACGAGCCCGCCGGCGAGACGCCGGTGCCGAGCTGACACGGAGGAGCGCACATGGAGGTGCTCAGCTACCGGCCGGACCCGGCGGAGTTCGCCTGGACCTTCGGCGGGGTGCCGCCGGTCCGCCGGGTCCGGCCGGGCAGCATCCTGGAGCTGTGGACCGAGGACGCCTTCGGCGGGCGGGTCCGGGGACCGGACGACCTCGTCTCCCGGGTCGTCGAGTTCCCCTTCGTCAACCCGCAGACGGGGCCGTTCTACGTCGAGGGGGCCGAGCCCGGGGACACCCTGGCGGTCCACTTCGTCTCGATCGAGCCGTCGCGGGACTGGGCCGCCTCGACCACCATCCCGCTGTTCGGGGCCCTGACCGGCACCCATGCCACCGCCCTGCTCCAGGAGCCGCTGCCCGAGGTGGTCTGGATGTACGAGGTGGACCGGGACCGGCGGACCGTGACCTTCCGGGCCCGACGGGGCGACCTCGCCGTCGAGCTGCCGCTCGACCCGATGCACGGGACCGTCGGGGTCGCCCCGGCCTCCTTCGAGGCCCGCTCGTCGCTGGTCCCAGACGCCCACGGGGGCAACATGGACACCCCCGAGATGCGGGCCGGGGTCACCTGCTACCTGGGCGTCAACGTCGAGGGGGCGCTGCTCTCGATCGGCGACGGCCACTGCCGGCAGGGTGAGGGCGAGAGCTGCGGGGTGGCCGTCGAGGCGGCCATGGACACGGTGATCGCCGTCGACCTGGTCAAGGGGATGGCAACGCCCTGGCCCCGGCTGGAGAGCGACAGCCACCTGATGAGCACCGGGTCGGCCCGCCCGCTGGAGGACGCCTTCCGCATCTCCCAGGTCGACCTCGTGCAGTGGCTCCAGGAGGGGTGGGGCCTCGACCCGCTCGACGCCTACCAGCTGCTCACCCAGGCCGCCGAGGCCCCGGTGGCCAACGTGGTCGACCCCAACTACACCTTCGTGTCCAAGCTCCGCAAGGACCTGCTGCCCGCCCAGGAGCTCTACCGCGGCACCCACGGCCGCCTGCGCCAGCTGGGCCGCGACTACCTGGCCGGCAAGGGCTGACCCAGGGCCTCAGGTGGCGATGAAGACGTTCTTCAGCTCGGTGTAGTGCTCCAGGGCGTGGGGGCCGAGCTCGCGGCCGACCCCGGACTGCTTGAAGCCGCCGAAGGGGGTGGCGACCCGGACCGAGGTGTTGGAGTTGACCGACAGGGTGCCGGTCTCCAGCGCCCTGGCCACCCGCAGGGCGCGGCCCAGGTCGCGGGTCCAGATGGAGCCCGAGAGGCCGTAGATGCTGGCGTTGGCCAGCCGCACCGCCTCGGCCTCGCCGTCGAAACCCAGCACCACCGCGACCGGGCCGAAGATCTCCTCGGTGGCCGCCCGGTCGCCCGGCTCGACCCCGGTGAGCACGGTCGGCGGGTACCACCAGCCCTTGCCCTGGGGGGCCGAGCCGCGGATCGCCACCGGGGTGCCCTCGGGCACGAAGCTGGCCACCGTCTCGCGCTGACCGGCCGAGATCAGCGGGCCCATCTGGGTCCGCTCGTCGGCCGGGTCGCCGACCACCAGCCCGGTCACCTCCGGCTCCAGCAGCGACAGGAACTCGTCCATGGCCGGGCGCTCGACCAGGATGCGGGAGCGGGCGCAGCAGTCCTGGCCGGCGTTGCCGAACACGGCCATGGGGGCGGCCGCGGCCGCCGCCGCGAGGTCGGCGTCGGCAAAGACCAGGTTGGCCGACTTGCCGCCCAGCTCCAGGGTGACCCGCTTGATGGTCCCGGCCGCCCCCTGCATGATCCCCCGCCCGACCTCGGTCGAGCCGGTGAAGGCGATCTTGGCCACGCCCGGGTGCTCGACCAGCCGCCGCCCGACCACCCGGCCCGGCCCGGCGAGCACGTTGACCACCCCCGGCGGGATGCCGGCCTCCTCGGCCAGGGTCTGAAAGGCCAGGGCGGTCAGGGGGGTCAGCTCGGCCGGCTTGAGCACGACGGTGTTGCCGGCGGCCAGGGCCGGGGCCAGCTTCCAGGAGGCGATCGTGAGCGGGAAGTTCCAGGGCACGATCAGCCCCACCACCCCAAGCGGCTCCCGGAAGGTCAGGTCGACCCCGCCGGCCACCGGGATGGTGTCGCCCAGCAGGCGCTCGGGCGCGCCGGCGTAGTAGGCGAAGGTGTCGGCCACCATGCCCATCTCGCCCCGGGCGTCGCCGATCGGCTTGCCGGTGTTGCGCATCTCCAGCTGGGCCAGGCGCTCCCGCTCGGCGTCGAGGCGTTCGGCCAGGCGGCGCAGCAGCCGGGAACGGTCGGCCGGGGCGACCGCCCGCCAGCCCTCGAAGGCGGCCGCGGCCCGGGCGACCGCGGCGTCGGCGTCGTCGGCGGTGGCCGCGGGCAGCCGCTCGATCACCGCCTCGGTGGCCGGGTCGACGACCTCGAACAGGCTCACAACCGCTCGAAGCCCCGGAACCGCTCCCAGTCGGTCACGGCGGCGTCGTACGCGTCCAGCTCGACGGTGGCCATGTTGGTGTAGTGGTCGACCACCTCGTCGCCGAAGGCCTGCCGGGCGATCTCGCTGCCGGTGAACAGCTCGCGGGCCTCGCGCAGCGTCCTCGGCACCGCCGGCTTGTCGGCCACATAGGCGTTGCCGGTGAACTCGTCCTCCAGGGCCAGGCCCTTGTCGACCCCGTGGAGGCCGGCGGCGATGATCGCGGCCAGGGCCAGGTACGGGTTGACGTCGCCGCCCGGGACCCGGTTCTCCAGCCGCAGCGAGTGGCCGTGGCCGACCACCCGGAGGGCGCAGGTGCGGTTGTCGTGGCCCCAGGCGACCGCCGTCGGGGCGAAGCTGCCGGCCGCGAACCGCTTGTAGGAGTTCACGTTGGGGGCCAGGAACAGGGTCAGCTCGCGCAGGCAGGCCAGCTGCCCGGCCAGGAACTGCTCCATCAGCTCCGAGTAGCCGTGATGCCGGCGGTCCCCGGCCATCACCGCCCCGTCGTCGTCGGCGCCGCGCAGGCTGAAGTGGATGTGGCAGGAGTTGCCCTCGCGCTCGTTGTACTTGGCCATGAAGGTCAGGCTGCAGCCGTCCTGGGCGGCGATCTCCTTGGCCCCGTTCTTGTAGATGGCGTGCCCGTCGGCGGTGGCCAGGGCGTCGGCGTAGCGGAAGGCGATCTCGTGCTGGCCGTAGTTGCACTCGCCCTTGGCCGACTCGACCCGCATGCCGGCCCCGGCCATGGAGTTGCGGATGCGGCGCAGCAGCGGCTCGATCCGGGCCGTGCCCAGCAGCGAGTAGTCGACGTTGTAGTCGTTGGCCGGGCGCAGGTCGCGGTAGGCCTTGGCGAAGGCCTCCTCGTAGCTGTCGCGGAACACGATGAACTCGAGCTCGGTGCCGGCGTAGGCCGCCCAGCCCCGCTCGGCCAGCCGCTCCAGCTGCCGCCGCAGCACCCCACGGGGCGAGGCCAGCACCGGGCTGCCGTCCTCCCACTCCAGATCGCACATGACCAGGGCGGTGCCCTCCTGCCAGGGGACCATCCGCAGCGTCGACAGGTCCGGCTTGAAGACGAAGTCCCCGTAGCCCCGGTCCCAGGAGCTCATCGCGTACCCGGACACGGTGTTCATGTCGACGTCGACGGCCAGCAGGTAGTTGCAGCCCTCGGCGTTGTGGGTGAGCACGTCGTCAAGGAAATGGCTGGCGGCCAGCCGCTTGCCCTGGAGCCGGCCCTGCATGTCGGTCATGGCCAGCAGCACGGTGTCGACCCGCCCGGCCTCGACCTCGGCCCGCAGGTCGTCGACGGTCAGCATGCCCGGCCTCATCGCTGGTCCCGTGCCATCTGGGCACCCCCTTCGCTCGCAGGATCTTTGTGTCCGGCAACCCGGCCTGTCAACGCCGGTTTATGCTGTTCAGCCGAGCAGGACCGATGGAGGAGGTTGGGCCGTGCCCGCCAGCACCGAGCTCAGCGAGGCCGTGCTCGCCCAGCGGCGGCTGCTCGAGCGGCTGCTTGCCCACGGGCGGCGCGAGACGGGCGAGGAGCCGAGCCTGCGCAGCCCCGACGCGGGCGACGCCGAGTTCGTCAAGAACCTCCAGGTCTTCCTGCGGCTGGTGGTCGACGCCGACGCCCTCTACCTGCGGGCCGCCCACAACCTCAGCGGGGACCCGGCCCAGGCCGCGGCCGTCACCGGGCGGCTCCAGGAGCTGCGCGAGCGCATCGCCCTCCCCACCGAGGTGCCGCTGACCCTGGAGCTGCTGCTGGGCCGCCGCTTCGAGCTGGAGCGGCTGCTGATCGAGCTGGGCGACCGGACCTACCTGGCCGGCCGGCTGGCCGACCTCTACGACGAGCAGCCGGGCACGGTCAGCACCTGGCGGTCGCTGTACGGCGACGAGCTGCCGGCGCTGCTCCCCGGCGGGGTCACCCGCCACCCCGAGGCCGCCCCGCCGGCCGGGCCCGAGGAGGTCGAGGCGACCCGCGAGCGGCTGGCCCGGCTGATGCACGCCAAGGAGTCCCAGACCCACGTCAACAAGGCCCGGTGGGCGCTCAAGCAGCGGGTCACGGCCCCGACCATCCTGGTCCTGCTGCTGGCCGTGGCCGCCTTCGCCGCGGCCGTGTCGGGGATGGCCGCCGACGACCAGGCGCTCTGGGCGGCCGCGGCCGCCGGCGCCGCCGGGGCCGCCCTGGGCGGCCTCATCCGGCTCCGCGACGAGGTCACCCTCGGCACCCAGGCCCGCCAGTTCTGGCTCTTCTTCGTCGGCCAGGTGCTGGTCGGCGTGGCCGCCGGGGTGCTCACCTTCCTGATCGACGACGGCGGCCTGGTCGCCGTGGCCGGCGGCGCCGCCGGCGTGGCCGCGGTGGCGTTCGCGGTCGGCTTCTCCGAGGCCGCCTTCGTGGGCCTGCTGACCCGCCTCGGCGGGTCGGTGACCGGCTAGATGATTGCTTCCGATTGGGTGGGCTTGTGGTCAATGGTCGTAGGCGACTA
>CALGFH010000285.1 GCA_937881255.1 uncultured Actinomycetes bacterium | reverse complement strand
TCGATGCGAGCTTCCGCGGTCCCGTTCCGGGACGACCAGGAACCGCCGCCGTCGATGCGAGCTTCCGCGGTCCCGTTCCGGGACGACCAGGAACCGCCGCCGTCGAGGGAGCCGCCGGTCCCGGCGGCGCCGGACACACCCTCCTCTGTGGCCGGACCTCCCCCGAGCCAGGCACCCTCGCCGCCGCCACCACCGCCTCCGGCGGCGTCCTTCGAGCCCGACCTGAGCGGGCGGCACCTGCCGGCGTCGCCGCCGCCGATGGCCTCCGAGCAGGCCGGCGGGCTCCAGCCGGTCGAGCTGCGGCACCGCTTCTTCGAGTCGATGTTCGACTCGGTGGCCATCCGCCGGCCCGGGTTCCGCATCCCCAAGTTCGGCTACGAGAACTGGGTCGGGTTCGCGGCCGGGCCGTTCGGCTTCTACGACGTCGCCTTCACCGCCAACGGCGCCGTCCGGGCCGGGGTCTACCTCGACATGCAGGAGCGCACGGCCACCAAGCGGCTGTTCGACGACCTGTTCGCCGAGCGCCTGGCGGTCGAGACGGCGGTCGGCCGCATCCTGTCCTGGGAGCGCCTGGACGACCGGCGCGCCTCCCGCATCGTCGACTACCGCGAGGTCCGCGACCTGGACAGCCTGGCCGACCGGCGGGCGCTGGCCGACTGGGCCGCCGAGACCGTGGTCAAGCTGATGGAGGCGCTCGACGACCGGCTGCGCTCCACGGCCCAGGTGCTCCTGTCCCGGGTCCAGGGCGGCGTCTAGCGGCGCCCAACCGTGACCGGCCCGCTCGACCCCCTGGACACCGGCGCGCTGGAGGCCGCGGCCCGCGAGCGCCTGGACCCGGGGGTCTACGACTACATCGCCGGCGGGGCCGACGCCGAGCGCACCGTCGCCGACAACCTGGCCGCCTGGTCGCGGCTGCGGCTGCGGCCCCACGTGCTCCGGGACGTGACCCAGGTGTCGACGGCCACCACCCTGCTGGGCAGCGAGGTCCCGGCCCCGCTGCTGGTCGCGCCGATGGCCTACCACCGCATGTGCCACCCTGACGGGGAGGCCGCCTCGGCCGCCGGGGCGGCAGCCGCCGGCGCCTGCTACGTGCTCTCGACCCAGGCCACCATGTCGGTCGAGGAGGTGGCCCTGGCCGCCCCCGATGCGGTCCGCTGGTTCCAGGTCTACGTGGTCCGCGACCGGGGCTGGACCGCCGAGCTGGTGGCGCGGGCGGCCGCCGCCGGCTACCGGGCCCTGGTCCTGACCGTCGACGTGCCCCTGCTCGGCAACCGCCTCCGCGACCTGCGCAACGACTTCCGGCTGCCCACCGGGCTCAAGCCGGCCAACGCCCCGCCGGCCGGGGCCGCCCGCCAGCGCGAGCTGGACGTCGACGTGCTCGCCCAGGCCGGCCAGTTCGACCCCGGCCTGACCCCGGAGGTGATCGGCTGGCTGGCCGAGCGGTCCGGCCTGCCGGTGGTGGTCAAGGGGGTGCTGCGGGGCGACGACGCGGTCGCCTGCCTGGACGCGGGCGCGGCCGGGGTGGTGGTGTCCAACCACGGCGGCCGCCAGCTGGACACGGTGGTGGCCACCACCGACGCCCTGGCCGAGGTGGCGGCGGCGGTGGGGGACCGGGCCGAGGTGTACGTGGACGGCGGGGTCCGCCGGGGCACCGACGTGGTCAAGGCCCTGGCCCTGGGGGCGCGGGCCGTGCTGGTCGGCCGGCCGGTGCTGTGGGGGCTGGCCGTGGGCGGGGCCGCCGGGGTCGAGCGGGTCCTCTCGGGCCTGGCCGGCGAGCTGCGGCTGGCCATGGCCCTGTGCGGGGCGACCGGGGTGGGGGAGCTCAGCCCCGACCTGCTCGCGGGGGCAGGGCCCGGCGCAGCCAGGTGACGATCATGTCCATCAGGTCGGGGATCCGCGGGCCGCGCTCGTCGTCGCCGGTGGCCGGCAGGCGCAGGCCGTGGTCGGCGTCCGGGACCACCTCGAGGCGGAAGCTGCCGTTGCCGGCCCGCCCAAGGGCGGCCGCGAACCGCTCGGCGCTGGCCGCCACGGGCACGTAGATGTCCCGCTGGCCCCAGATGGCCAGCAGCGGGCAGGTCACCCGCTCCAGGGCGGGCGCCGGGTCGTAGTCGTAGATGCGGGCCATGAAGGCCAGGTGCTCGACCACGCCGTCGTCGCCAAGGGCCGGGAACCAGGGGGCGTCCCGGTGGGCGAGCTGCTCGGCCAGGACCTCCTCGAGGTCGTCGCCGCGGCGCAGCCGGGTCGCCCGGTGGTGGAAGAAGGCCATCGCCTCGGCGATCTGCTCCTCGGCGACGCCGGCGTGCCGGAGCATGGCCTCGACCCGGTAGGCCTCCTGCTGGTACGGGCTGACCCCCGGCCCCGACAGGCTGATCACGCCCGCCACCGTCGGGGACATGGAGGCGGCCAGGGGAGCCACCCAGCCGCCCTGGCTGCCGCCGAGCAGGACGATCCGGGCCGGGTCGACGTCCTCCTGGGCGGCCAGGCAGGCCACGGCGGCGAGCGCCTCGGCGGCCCGGTCCTGGAGGCTCTGGTCGCGCCAGTCGCCGCCGGAGCCGCCAACGCCCGGCTTGTCCCAGGCCAGGCTGGCGAACCCGGCCCCGGCCAGCACCTCGGCCTCGTCGTCCCAGTCGTCCCGCTCGGCCGGCCCCGAGCCGTCCACGAAGGCCACCGCCGGGTACGGGCCTCCGCCCTTCCGGCCCGGTTCCGGCCTCCGGAAGCTGCCGGTGAGCTGGGTTCCCTGGCTCTCGAACTTCACGTCCATGTCCGGTATAATAAACCGTACATACGGTTTTGTACAGGGAGCGCGATGCCGAAGGTCAGCCAGGACTACCTCGAGGCCCAGCGGTCCGAGATCCTCGAGGGGGCGCGGCGCTGCTTCGCCGCCCACGGCTACGAGGAGGCGACCGTCGTCCGCCTGGAGGAGGCGACCGGCCGCTCGCGGGGGGCGATCTTCCACCACTTCCCGACCAAGCTCGACCTGTTCCTGGCCGTCCTGGAACGCGACGCCGAGCGCGAGGCCGCCCGCTGGGAGACCGGCTCGGTCGCCGACGTCCTGGCCGGCCTGGCCGCCGAGGACCCCGACTGGGCGACGGTGGTGGTCGAGCAGTCCCGCCGCCGCCGCACCGACCCCACCTTCCGCGCCCGCTGGAGCCGCCGCACCACCCTCGTCCGCTCCGCCCTGGCCACCCTGGTCGCCCGCGAACGGACCGCCGCCCGGGTCGCTCCCACCATCCCCGACGAGGTCGCCGCCCGCTTCATCAGCGTCGTCGGCGACGGCCTCCTGCTCCAACGAGCCATCCTCGGCGAGGTCCCCCACGCCCCCGAGGTCATCGCCCTCGCCACAGCCGCCCTCAGCGGTGGGTCGGGTCCCGGTCCTGTCACACCCTCCGGGTAGTCTGTCACCGGTAATCAGACTATGATGGTGTTCAACCCAGGAGGACTTCGGTGCATCCATTTCTGCTCGACGAACTGGCCGCCGCCCGGGTCGAGGAGCTTCGCCGGGAGGCGGCGCGGGAGCGGGTGGCGCTCCCGCTGCTGCGGCCGTCGCCGGTGGCGCGGGCGGCGCGGCGCTCGCTGCACACGTTCGGGTACCTGCTCGTCGGGGCCGGCCTGCGGCTGGCCACGGCCGGCGAGCGGCAGGGCCACGCCGGCCGGAGCGTGGGGTGAGGCGGCCGGCCGACTTCCAGGCGCGGGAGCCCGGGCGGACGACCTACCTCGACGGGGTGCGGGCGGCCGCCCCCATCGGGGTCGCCGCCCTGGCCTTCGGAGTGTCGTTCGGGGTCCTGGCCCGCGCCGCCGACATGGGCCGGGTCGCCCCGGTGGTGATGTCGGTGACCACCTTCGCCGGGTCGGCCCAGTTCGCCGTGGCCTCGATCCTCGGGGCCGGTGGTGGGCTGGTCACGGCGATCGTCGCCGCCATCCTGCTCAACCTCCGCTACGGCCCCATCGGCCTGTCCGCGGCCACCACCTTCGAGGGCCCGTGGTGGCGGCGGGCGCTGACCGCCCAGCTGATCGTCGACGAGTCCTGGGCGATCGCCCAGCGCGACGACGGCCGCCTTGACCGGCATCTGCTGATCGGGGCCGGCCTGCTCCTGCTCGTCTGCTGGACCACCGGCACCGTGATCGGGACCTTCGCCGGCGACCTGGTCGCCGACCCCGAGTCGCTCGGCCTCGACGCCGCCTTCCCGGCCCTGTTCCTGGCCCTGCTCTGGTCCCAGGTCCGCGACCGCTCGCGCCTCCTGGCCGCCATCGCCGGCGCCGCCATCGCCCTGGCCCTGATGCCCTTCACCGGCCCAGGGATCCCGATCGTCGCCGCCAGCCTGGCCTGCCTGGTCGGAGCGAGGAAGCCGGCATGAGCGCCGTCTGGATCAGCGTGATCGTGGTCGGCCTGGCCACCATGGCCATCAAGGCCGCCGGCCCCCTCCTGCTCGCCCGCCGAACCCCGCCCCCCCGGGCCCAGGCCGCCCTCGAGCATCTCGCCCCCGCCCTCCTGGCCGCCCTGGTCGTCACCCAGGCCCTCGGCGGCGACAACGGCGGCTTCACCATCGACGCCCGCCTGGCCGGCCTGGCCGCCGGGGCCGTCGCCCTGCTCCTGCGCGCCCCCCTCCTGGTGGTCATCACCGCCGCCGCCGTCACCGCCGCCCTGGTCCGCCTGGTCGCCTGAGGCACGAGCCGGAGCCGAGCGCCGGCCGTAACGGTGCCGTGATGGCGGCGGCGATGCTTGCCGGCGACGGCGCGAGCGAGAGGGGAGAGGGTGGCCGGCGCAGCCCGGGACGTGGCTCCCCGGTCGGCCGTGACCCGGCTGGCATGGGTCCTGTGCCTCCTGTCGATCCTCCTGGCCGTGGCGGCCCTCTTCCTGGCCGCCGTCAACGGCGAGAGCCTGCTCGAGCTGATCGCCGACCACCACGCCGTCGGCATCATGGACGCGCTGGTCCTGGCGCCCATCGGGGCCTTGATCGTGGTCGGCGACCGGCGCCACCTGCTGGCCTGGCTGCTCCTGGTGTCCGGCCTGACGCTGGGCGCCCTCAACGTCGCCCAGCAGTACGCCCCCCTGGCCCTCGGCCTCACCCCGCGGCAACTGTCGCTGCCGGTGGGGAGCTGGCGAGCTGGCTGGCCAGCTGGGCCTTCGTGCCCGGCATCGTCATCGGCGTGGTGTTCCTGCCGCTGCTGTTCCCCGACGGGCGGCCGCCGTCGCGCCGCTGGTGGCCGCTCGGCCTGGCCGGGGCCCTGGCCATGGCCGTGCCGACGGTCGTCCTGGCCGTCCGCACCTGGCCGCTGCGCGGGCCGGGACTGGTTCCCCAGAACGGCGAGGACCCGGAGCTGGTGACCACCGTGTCGGGACCACCCTCCTGACGGCGCTGACGCTGGGGGCGGTCAGCGTGGTCGCGCTCATTCTCCGCTTCCGCCATGCCGGGGCGGTGCAGCGCCAGCAGATCAAGTGGTTCGCCTACTGCGCCGCCCCGAGCGTCCCCCTCGGCATGTTCGCCCAGGTGCAGCCCTACGGGCCCTACCTCGAGTTCCTGGGAGCGGCCCTGCAGCTGGCCGGGCTGGGCATCGGCATCTTCCGGTTCCGGCTGTGGGACATCGACCGGCTGGTCAACCGGACCCTGGTCTACGGGGTGCTCACCGTGCTGCTCGGTGCCGTCTACGCCGGGTTGGTCCTGCTCCTGGGGCGGCTGTTCGGCGAGCTCGGGGGGCGGCCGCCGAGCTGGGCGGTGGCCGCGGCCACCCTGGCCGTGGCCACGCTGTTCCAGCCGGCCCGCCGCCGCGTCCAGCAGGCGGTCGACCTGCGCTTCAACCGGCGCAGGTACGACGCGACCCTGGCCATCGAGCGGTTCAGCGCCCGCCTCCGCGACCAGGTGGACCTGGACACCCTGTCGGCCGAGCTGCTGGCGGTGGTCGACCACACCATGCGACCGACGGCGATGTCGCTGTGGCTGCGTCCCTCGGCCGCCGACCCGGCCCCGGCGTCGCCGCCGGCGCGGACCTGAGCGGTCCGGCTTGCGGGCCGGGCGGTCCGCTGGCAGCCTCCGTGGCCGACGCGGGAGGCGGCATGCCGGACGATGGGCACAGCTTCGACCTGGCCACGGCCGTGGCCGGTGGACCTGAGCACTGGACGGCCGAGGTCGACCCCGGCTGGACGGTGGCCGGCCGGCCGAACGGCGGGTACCTGCTGGCGCTGGCCACGCGGGCGGCGCTGGAGACGGCCGGGCAGCCTCATCCGCTAGCGGTCAGCGCCCACTTCCTGGCTCCGTCCGATCTCGGACCGGCCGAGCTGGAGGTGCGCCGGCTGCGGGCCGGCCGCAGCCTGTCGACGGTCCGGGTGACCCTGGTCCAAGAGGGCGCCGCGCGGCTCGAGGCCCTGGTCACGGCCGGGCGGATCGACCGGGACGCCGACCCCGGATGGCGCCGGAGCGGCGGGCCGGACGGCCTGGCGCCGGTGGAGGACTGCGTGCCCGGGCGACCCGAGCTGCCCGGCGGCATGCGGGCCAACCTGCTCGAGCACATCGACCTCCGGCTCGACCCCGCCACCCTCGGCTGGCTCGCCGGCCGGCCGGGGGGCCGCCTGGACATGCGCGGCTGGGTCCGGTTCTCCGACGGCCGCGCCGCCGACCCGCTGGCCCTGCTCCAGGTGGTCGACGCGCTGCCCCCGACCAGCTTCGACCTCGGCCTGGCGAGCTGGGCGCCGACGGTGGAGCTGACCGTCTACCTGCGCGGCGTCCCGGCGCCGGGCTGGCTGGCCTGCATCGTCCGCGGCCAGCTCTGGCAGGGCGGCTGGTTCGACGAGGAGGCCGAGGTCTGGGACTCGGCCGGCCGCCTGGTCGCCCAGTCCCGTCAGTTCGCCGGCGCCCGCCCCGCCGCCCCGGCCGGCGACGCCCGGCCGCCGTCGTGACCGGCCTGGACCGCCTGGACGGCCCGGCCACGGCCCCTCGGCTGGCACGACGCCGAATGGGTCGTGCTCGGCGCCGACCTGCCCCCGGAGCGCTAGCCGCGATCGACCCGCGGCCCGTCAACCCGACCGGACGGCCGACAACCCGACCCGCCGGTACCGGGTCCCCCAGTGGGGAGGCTACCTCCGCAGAGGGAAGGGTGCGCGGCGCTGTCCACAGGCCCGCCCACAGGCCCGCCCCG
>CALGFH010000284.1 GCA_937881255.1 uncultured Actinomycetes bacterium | reverse complement strand
GGGCCCGTGGTCCTTGGCCATCGTGTCCCCTCCTCGGTGAGGCCTCGCATCGTGATATCCACCGAGGAGCCGGAGCAATCACAGCCCGGAGGTGGAGCGGGGGTAGGCGACCTCGGGGTCGGTGGCCACGTTGACCAGGTAGGGGACGCCGGCGTCGAAGGCACGGCCAAGGGCCGGGGCCAGCCCGGCCGGGCTGGTGACCAGCTCCCCGGCGGCCCCGAGGGCCTCGGCGACCTGGTCGTAGCGGCACTGGGGCTGGAGGTCGGCGGCGACGTCGTAGCCGTAGAGCATCCGCATCGGGTGCTTCTCCAGGCCCCAGATGCCGTTGTTGCCGCAGACGATCACCACCGGCAGGCCGTGGCGGACCAGGGTGTCCACGTCCATCAGGGAGAACCCGGCCGCGCCGTCGCCCAGCAGGAGGACCACCTGGGCCGAGGGGCGGGCCAGGCGGGCGGCGATGGCGTAGCCGAGGCCGGTGCCGAGGCAGCCGTAGGGCCCCGGGTCGAGCCAGTTGCCCGGCCGGGCCGGCTCCACGAACCGGCCGGCGAACGAGACGAAGTCGCCGCCGTCGCCGATCACGACCGCGTCGTCGGCCAGCACCCGGAGGAGCTCCCCGTAGACCCGGGCCGGGTGGATCGGGTCGGCCGGGCTGTCCAGCAGCTCCCGGTCGCCCGCGACCGCGGCCCGGGCCCGGTCGGCGAGGCGCTCGCGCCACGGCCCGGTGTCCGGCCGCCGCCCGGGCAGCCCGGTCACGGCCTCGGTCAGGCCGTCCAGGACCAGGCCGAGGTCGCCGGCCACGCTCCCGGCCAGCTCCAGGTGGCGGGCCAGCTGCCCGGGGGCATCGGCCAGGTGCACCACCCTGGCCGGGGGCCCTCCGTCGCGGCCGCCGAAGCTGCCGTAGCCGAGCCGGAAGTCGAGCGGCGCCCCGGCCACCACCACCAGGTCGGCCGACCCGAAGGCGAGCGACCGGGCCCTGGTGACCAGCAGCCCGTCGCCGCCAGGGGCCAGGATGCCCCGCCCCTGGCCGTTGGCCACCACCGGCAGGCCGAGGGTCTCGGCGCAGCGCCGGGCCGCGTCCTCGGCCCGGTCGGCCCAGACGTCGGAGCCGAGGACCAGCAGCGGCCGCTCGGCGGCCCCCAGGAGCCGGGCCACGACCGCGATCGCGTCCGGGTCGGGCTGGCGGGCGGGCGGCGGGCCGGGGTCGGGCAGCTCGGCGCCGCCCTGGGAGAACACCGCCTCCAGGGCCAGGTCGAGGAACACCGGCCCCCGGTGCGGCTCGGCGGCCAGCCGCAGGGCCCGGTCGACCTCGCCACCGATGTCGCCGACCTCGCCGACGGTGCCGGCGTGCTTGGTCACGGTGGCGACCAGCGGCGGGTGGTCGAGCTCCTGGAGGCTGCCCGTTCCCCACCTCCCGGTGGGGGCCCGGCCCCCCAGCACCAGCACCGGCGACCCGTTGAAGTGGGCGGTGGTGATGGCGCTGACCCCGTTGGTCACCCCGGGCCCGGCCGTCAGCACGGCCAGCCCCGGTCGCCGCCGCAGCTTGGCCGTCCCCTCGGCCGCGAACACCGCCGTCTGCTCGTGCCGCACGTCGACCAGGCGCAGCGGCGGGCCGTCTGCTCGTGCCGCACGTCGACCAGCCGCAGCGGCGGATCGGCCTTGACCGCCCCGTCGTACAGCGGGAACACATGGCCCCCGGAGAGGGTGAACATCTCCTCGACCCCGTGCCGCCGGGCCACGGCGACGGCCAGCGCCCCGCCGTGCCCCTCCAGCCTGGTCCCGCCCACCACCGTCACCTCCGCGCCATGCCAACCGCCTGATGCTACCGCCCCGCCGCCCGGCGGCCCGACGCGGATCGCCGGGAACTCGCCCATCTGGCCGAACCTGCCGACTGGGCACCCCGGGGTCGCCTCTGGCACCCTGCTGCCCGTGATCCGAATGATCGTCCTCCTCACGGCCTCCCTCGCCGCACCCCCGGTCGTCCCCGCCCCGGCCACGGCGCCGCCCGCCCAGCTGGCGGCCCCGGGGATGGAGCGGGGGCGGCCGCCGGAGGCGTCGATCGACTGGCGGCGGTCGCGGGCCCTCGGCCAGCCGAACCGGGGGCGCCTGGCCGGTGGGGTCGAGCTGCCGGCGGCCGGCACCCATTTCGTCACCGTCGACCCGGTCACCGGGGCCAGCCCGAACCGGCCCTGGCGGCGGCACGGCACCGACCGGCTGCTGGAGGTGCTGCTGCGGGTCGCGGCCGAGCACGCCGCCGCCCATCCGGGCGCCCCCCGGCTGGTCGTCGGCGACCTGAGCCGCCCCCGCGGCGGCCGGTTCGGCCCCGAGTACGGCGGCGACGGCCACCGCTCCCACCAGAACGGCCTCGACGCCGACGTCTACTACCCGCGCCGCGACGGCACCGAGCGGGTCCCGTCCCGGGTCGCCCAGGTCGACCGGCGCCTGGCCCAGGAGCTGGTGACCCGGTTCGTGCGCGCCGGGGCCCAGTACGTGTTCGTCGGGCCCCGGACCGGCCTGCGCGGCCCGCCCAAGGTGGTCATGACCCTCGGCAACCACGACGACCACCTGCACGTCCGCATCCGCCCCGGTC
>CALGFH010000283.1 GCA_937881255.1 uncultured Actinomycetes bacterium | reverse complement strand
CGGGGGGGTCCGGGGGGGCGCTTTCCGCCCCCCCGGTGAACCGGGACGGCGGTGGTTCGCTCGCGGATCGGTGGCTGCTTTCCAGACTTGAGGAAACCAGGGCGGCGGTGACGGCGGCCTACGACGGGTTCGACCCGGCCGAGGCGGCCCGGCTGCTGCACGGGTTCGCCTGGAGCGAGCTGGCCGACTGGGCGGTCGAGCTGGCCAAGCCGCGGCTGGGCGCGGGCGGCGAGGACGCCCGGCGGGCCGGGGCCACCCTGGCCTACGCCCTGGAGGTGACGCTGCGGCTGCTCCACCCGGTGATGCCGTTCGTCACCGAGGAGCTGGACCGGGCCCTGACCGGGGTCGAGACCATCACTCTGGGGCCGTGGCCGGCCGAGCGGCCCGGCGACGTCGACCCCGGGGCCGAGGCCGGCATGGCCGACCTCCAGGAGGCGATCGTGGCCCTGCGCCGCTTCCGGGCCGAGCACCGCGTCCCCACGGCCAGCCGGCCCCGGCTGGTGGTGGTCGCCGCCGACCAGGGCCAGGCCGACCTGTTCCGGGCCGAGGCCGACAGCCTCCGGCGCCTGGCCCGCCTGGAGGACGTGGAGGTCGCGACGGCAGCCCCCACCACCCCCAACGCCAAGCTGCTGGCCGGGCGGGCCGAGCTGTACCTGCCGCTGGAGGGGCTGCTCGACCTGGACGAGGAGCGGGCCCGCCTGGAGCGGGAGCTGGCCGCCCTCGACGCCGAGCGGACCAGGGCCGAGGCCAAGCTGGCCAACCCGGCCTTCCTGGAGAAGGCCCCGGCCCCGGTGGTCGCCAAGGCCCGCGAGCGCCTGGCCGAGGTCGACGAGGCCCTGGCCAAGGTCCGCGCCCAGCAGGTCGAGCTGTCCGGGGCCCGCTGATGGCCGCGACCCGCGACACCCAGGAGGGGGACGTATGGACCGCGTCCCCGAGCGGCCGTCCCTCGACGGGCTCGAGACCAGGTGGGGAGCCCGCTGGGAGGCCGACGGCACCTACCGCTTCGACCGGCGGCGGCCCCGGGAGGACGTCTACGCGATCGACTTCCCGCCCCTGACGGTCAGCGGGTCGCTGCACGTCGGCCACGTCTTCTCCTACTGCCACACCGACGTCCTGGCCCGCTTCCAGCGGATGCGCGGGCGGGCCGTGTTCTACCCGGTCGGCTGGGACGACAACGGGCTGCCGACCGAGCGCCGGGTCGAGAACTTCTACGGGGTCCGCTGCGACCCGTCGCTGCCCTACGACCCGGGCTTCTCGCCGCCGGCCAGCCCGCCCAAACGCAAGCTGCCCATCTCGCGGCCCAACTTCGTCGAGCTGTGCCGGCGCCTGACCGACGCCGACGAGCAGGTGTTCGAGACGCTCTGGCGCCAGCTCGGGCTGTCGGTCGACTGGTCGCTGGCCTATACCACCATCGGCGAGCGGGCCCGGCGGGCATCGCAGCGAGGATTCCTGCGCCTCCTGGCCGGGGGCGAGGCCTACCAGGCCGAGGCGCCGACCCTGTGGGACGTGACCTACCGGACGGCCGTGGCCCAGGCCGAGGTCGAGGACCGCGAGGTCCCGGGCGTGGCCGTGCGGCTGCGGTTCGGGACGCCGGGGCCCGGGCCGGGAGGGCCCGGCCTGGTGGTGGAGACGACCCGGCCGGAGCTGCTGGCGGCGTGCGTGGCCCTGGTCGCCCACCCGGACGACGGCCGCTACCGCGACCTGGTCGGCACGACCGCGACCACGCCGCTGTTCGGGGTGCCCGTCCCGGTGGTCGCCCACCGGCTGGCCGACCCCGGCAAGGGGACCGGGCTGGCCATGATCTGCACCTTCGGGGACCTCACCGACGTGCTCTGGTGGCGGGAGCTGAAGCTGCCGGTCCGCTCGGTCGTCACCCGCGACGGCCGGCTGGCGGCGGAACCGCCCCAGGGGGTGCCCGCCGGCCCGGCCTGGGCCGAGCTGGCCGGCCAGACCATCGCCGAGGCCAGACGCCGGGTCGTCGAGCTCCTCCGGGCCGCCGGCGACCTGGCCGGCGAGCCCCGGCCGGTCACCCACCCGGTGAAGTTCTACGAGAACGGCGACCGGCCGCTGGAGATCGTGACCAGCCGCCAATGGTTCGTCCGCCTGCTCGCCCACCGCGAACGGCTGCTGGAGCGGGGCCGGGCCCTCGCGTGGCAGCCGCCGTGGATGCGGGCCCGCTACGAACACTGGGTGACCGGCCTGCACAGCGACTGGCTGGTCAGCCGCCAGCGGTTCTTCGGCGTCCCCATCCCGCTCTGGTACCCGCTGACCGAGGCCGGCGAGGTCGACCACCAGCACCCGATCGCCCCCGGCGAGGCGCGCCTGCCGGTGGACCCCTCGACCGACGTGCCCGACGGCTACCAGGCCGCCGACCGGGGCCGGCCGGGCGGCTTCACCGGCGACCCCGACGTGTTCGACACCTGGGCCACCTCCTCGCTCACCCCCCAGATCGCCGGGGGCTGGGAGGACGACCCGGAGCTGTTCGCCAAGGTGTTCCCCATGCACCTGCGGCCCCAGGCCCACGAGATCATCCGGACCTGGCTCTTCTACACGGTCGTCCGGTCCGACTTCGAGCACGGCACGCTGCCCTGGCCCCGGGCGGCCATCTCCGGCTGGGTGGTCGACCCCGACCGGCGCAAGATGTCCAAGTCCAAGGGCAACGTGGTCACCCCAACGGCCATGCTCGAGCGCTACGGGGCCGACGCCCTGCGCTACTGGGCCGCCAGCGGCCGCCCGGGCACCGACACGGCCGTCGACGAGGGCCAGATGCGGGTCGGCCGCCGCCTGGCCACCAAGCTGCTCAACTCGGGCCGGTTCATCCTCGGCCTGGCCGACGACGGCCCGGGTGGGCCGGCCGGGCCGCTCGACCTGGCCATGCTGGCCGGCCTGGAGGAGGTCGTGGCCGACGCCACCCGGGCCCTGGAGCGGTCGGACTGGACGGCCGCCCTGGAGCGGGTGGAGCGGTTCTTCTGGTCGTTCTGCGACGACTACCTGGAGCTGGTCAAGGACCGGGCCTACCGGCCCGCCGGCGACCAGGCCGGCAGCGCCGCCAGGGCGGCCCTGCGCGCCGCCCTCGACACCCAGCTGCGGCTGCTCGCCCCCTACCTCCCGTACGCCTGCGAGGAGGTGTGGTCGTGGTGGCGCGACGGCTCGGTCCACCTGGCCCCATGGCCGGAGCCGGCGCCCGCCGCCGCCGCCGCCGACCGGCGGCCGCTGGAGGCGGCCAGCCTGGTCATCGCCGCCCTCCGGCGGGCCAAGAGCCAGGCCAGCCTGCCCCTGCGCACCCCCGTGGCCCGGGCCGAGGTCACCGGCCCGGCGGCCTGGCTGGACGCGGTCCGGGCGGCCGAGGCCGACCTGGCCGCGGCCGGGCGGGTGGCGGCGTTCGGGTACCGTGAGCGTCCGGAGCCAGACGGGCTCGACGTGCGGGTCGAGCTGGCCGAGGGGGCCACCACATGAGCGAGCAACCGCGGGAGGTCGAAGGGGTCCTGCTGGTCCGGGCCGGCGACCAGGAGGCGGCGGGGCAGCGGGTGGCCGCCCTGGTGGCGGTCGACCGGTTCGACCTGCGACCGCGGCCGGCCCAGCGGATCCGCGACGTCTACCTCGACACCGGCGACGCCGCCCTGGCCGGGGCCCGGGTCGCCTTCCGGGTCCGGGAGCTGGACGGCCGGCCCCTGCTGACCCTCAAGGCCGACGCGGTCCGCTCCGGGCTGGCCGCGGAGCGCCTGGAGCTGGAGGCCCCCTGGTCGGCCGGGGCCCTCCAGGCCGCGCTCGAGGAGCTGCGGCGCCGCGGGGTCGAGCTCCCCGAGCCGCCGGAGGGAGCCGGGGCGGGGCAGCCGCTGGCCGACCTGGCCGGGCTGGGGCTGCACCCGACCCAGACCCGCGAGACCACCCGCACCCCCCGGGACGTGGTCGAGCGTGGCGACCCGGGCGCCGGGCCGGTGGCCGAGCTGACCGTCGACGACGTCAGCTACCAGCTCCCGGCCGGCACGGCCCGGCTGCTCGAGGTCGAGGTCGAGGCCAAGGGGCCGGGCGGGCTGGAGACGGTGCAGGCCCTGCTGGCCGCCCTGGCCGGGGCGTTCCCCCAGGACCTGCGGCCCTGGAGCTACGGCAAGCTGGCCACCGGGCGGGCCATCGAGCGCCTCCTGGCCGAGGGCCGGCTCGAGGGCCAGCTGGACGGCGACGGCCGGATCCGCCCGGCCGCCCACGACCTGCTCGCCGAATTTCTCGCGCAAAATAGCCCTTGACGGGCGCGCCGGGTCGCGCGCAAACTCCTTGTCGAGTGATCTCGGCACGGGAGGCGGTGAACGGCGTGACGGCGAACAGCGAGCGAGCACGGTGGCTCCGCGGATGCGGACGCCGCTGTCACCTGCGCGGCCGGGTCGTCCCGACCGCCATGTCGAGCTTCGCGCTCCCCGGAGGGAACGCACCGTGAGGCGCTGATCCAGCGCCCGAATTCGCGGTGACCGCCTCCCTCCCGGGAGGCGGTTTTTTCGTTTCCTATTTCCCCTTCTGAGGCCGGGGAGGTGTTCGTCGTGCTCTGGAAGCTCCACCAGGAGGCGCACCGCTGCTACTGCCGCTACTGCCACGGCGAGGGCTGTGGCGGTTGGTGCCGGTGGTGCCGGTGACCACTAGTATCGACGGCGTCATGGACTATCAGGACGCCGTCGATGCCTTGTACGGGCGGATGCCGGCCCGCATGGGGCCCAGCCTCGACCGGATCACCCGGCTGGCCGAGCTGCTGGACCACCCCGAGCGGACGGCCCCGGCCGTGCACCTGACGGGCACCAACGGCAAGACCACCACCGCCCGGATGGTCGCCTCGCTGCTGGCCGCCTTCGGGGTCGGGGCCGGCGTCTACACCAGCCCCCACCTCCAGGACGTGCGCGAGCGGGTGGCCCTGGCCACCCGGCCGATCTCCACCGGGGAGTTCGCCGAGACCTGGGCCTACCTGGAGCCGTTCCTGGCCGAGGTCGACCAGGCCTCCGACCAGCCGGTGACCTTCTACGAGGCCCTGACCGCCCTGGCCTTCGTCTGGTTCGCCGAGCTGCCGGTCGACGCCCAGGTGGTCGAGGTCGGCATGGGCGGCACCTGGGACGCCACCAACCTGGTCCACGGGGACGTGGCCGTGATCAACCGGGTCGACCTCGACCACCCCGAGCTCGGCGACACCCCGGCCGCGGTGGCCGTCGAGAAGGCCGGCATCATCAAGCGCGGGGCCACCGTGGTCAGCCAGGCCCAGGACGACGACGTGCTGGCCGTCATCGGCGAGCGGGCCGAACGGCAGGAGGCCAGGCTGCTGGTGGCCGGGCGGGACTTCGGGGTCGAGCGCCGCCGCCAGGCCGTCGGCGGCCAGCTGGTCGACCTGCGCACCCCGGGCGGGGTCGTGCCCGACGTGCTGGTGCCCCTGCACGGGCGCCACCAGGCCGACAACGCCGCCGGGGCCCTGGTCGCGGTCGAGGCGTTCCTTGGCGCCCACGAGGGGGCCTGGGGGCCGGGCACCGACGCCCCCGCGGCCGCTCGGCGCGAGCTGGACCCGGACACCGTCCGGGCCGGGTTCGCGGCCGTGACCTCGCCGGGCCGCCTCGAGGTCGTGTCCCGCCAGCCGCTGGTGCTGCTGGACGGGGCCCACAACCCGGCCGGGGCCCGGGCCCTGGCCGCGGCCCTGCTGGAGGAGTTCGTGGTCGACCGCCGCACCCTGGTGGTGGCCTGCCTGGCCGACAAGGACGTCCGCGGCATCCTGGAGGGGCTGGCCCCGGCGACCGGCCGGCTGATCGTGACCACCAACCGCAGCCCCCGGGCCGCCCCGGCCGAGCGCCTGCGCAAGGAGGCCGAGGCCCTCGGCCTGCACGCCGAGGTCGCCCCCGACGTGGCCACGGCCGTGGCCCGGGCCGTCGACGGCGCCGCCGAGACCGAGGCGGTGGTGGTCACCGGGTCCCTCTCCACGGTCGGGGAGGCCCGCGACCTGCTCATCGGCACCGGCCCGGCCTGAGTAGAATCCCCTGACCTTTCCCGCCCTTGGAGGATCCCCGTGGCCGACGAACGCACCCTGGTCCTGTGCAAGCCCGACGCGGTCGCCCGCGGCCTGGTCGGTGAGGTGGTCGGCCGGCTCGAGCGCAAGGGGTTCCGGCTGGTCGCCATGGAGCTGCGCACCCTGGACGAGGCGACCGCCAAGCAGCACTACGGCGAGCACGAGGGCAAGCCGTTCTTCGGCGACCTGGTCTCCTTCATCACCTCCGGGCCGCTGGTCGCCCTGTGCGTCGAGGGGCCGGACGCGGTCGGCGCCGTCCGCACCCTGATGGGGCCGACCAACCCGATCACCGCCCCGCCCGGCTCGATCCGCGGCGACTTCGGCCTGGAGATCGAGAAGAACCTGGTCCACGGCTCCGACTCGCCCGAGTCGGCCGCCCGCGAGCTCGGGCTGTTCTCCCCCCAGCGGTAACCGGCTCCCGCCGATTGGGTCGTTCGAGGGCCTGGTTGTAGGATGCGCAGGTTCTGAACCTCACGCCGGAAGGGGGCTGGCCTTGCAGAACGCCTTCCGCTTCCTCGGCCGCGACATGGCCGTCGACCTCGGCACCGCCAACACCCTCGTCTACGTCCGCGGCCGCGGGGTGGTGCTCAACGAGCCGTCGGTGGTGGCCATCAACACCAAGAACAACGCCATCCTGGCCGTCGGCACCGAGGCCAAGGCGATGATCGGCCGCACCCCCGGCCACATCGTGGCCATCCGCCCCCTCAAGGACGGGGTCATCGCCGACTTCGACACCACCGAGAAGATGCTCCGCTACTTCGTCCACAAGACCCACCGCCGCCAGCTCATGGCCAAGCCCCGGGTGGTGGTGTGCGTGCCCTCGGGCATCACCGGGGTCGAGCGGCGGGCCGTGGTCGAGTCCACCTACCGGGCCGGGGCCCGCAGCGCCTTCATCATCGAGGAGCCGATGGCGGCCGCGATCGGCGTCGGCCTGCCCGTGCACGAGCCGGCCGGGAACATGGTGGTCGACATCGGCGGCGGCACCACCGAGGTCGCCGTGGTCGCCCTCGGCGGCATCGTCACCAGCCAGAGCATCCGCATCGGCGGCGACGAGCTGGACGAGTCGATCATCAGCTACATCAAGAAGGAGTACTCGGTGATGCTGGGCGAGCGCACCGCCGAGCAGATCAAGATCAACCTCGGCTCGGCCTTCCCCCTGGCCGAGGAGCCGACCACCGACATCCGCGGCCGCGACCTGGTCAGCGGCCTGCCCAAGACGATCACCATCGGCGCCGAGGAGATCCGCAAGGCGATCGAGGAGCCGGTGAGCCAGATCGTCGACGCCGTCAAGAACACCCTGGACCGCACCCCGCCCGAGCTGGCCGCCGACGTCATGGACAAGGGCATCGTGCTCACCGGCGGCGGGGCCCTGCTCCGCGGCCTCGACGAGCGGCTCGCCCACGAGACCAGCATGCCGATCCATGTGGCCGACGAGCCGCTGCACTCGGTGGCCTTCGGCTCCGGCAAGTGCATCGAGGAGTTCGAGTCGCTCAAGAAGGTGCTCGTCGCGTCAGAGGCCCACTGACATCCTGGAGGTCGGGAGGCCAGGCGCCTCCCGGACGAGGTGTACGAACGCTCCCGCCGACGCCAGCTGACCGTCCTGGCCGTGCTGGTGGCCGCCGCCATCGTCTGCATCACGGTCGACTTCCGCCAGCCCCAGGGCGGCCCCGTCGACCGGCTGCAGCGCGTGGCCGTTGCCGCCTTCGGCCCCCTCCAGCGGGGGGCCAGCGCCGTCGTGCGCCCGGTCGCCGACCTGGCCGCGCTCCCCGCCGAGCTGGGCGGCCTGCGCGACGACAACCGCCGCCTGGAGGCCGAGGTGGCCCGGCTGCGGGCCCAGGAGCGGACCTTTGCCGACGTGCTCGGCGAGAACCGCCGCCTGCGGGGGGCGCTGGGCATGGCCCGGCGCTGCGGCTGCCGGACCGTCGGGGCCTCGGTGGTGGCCAGCTCGGGCTCGAACTTCCAGCTGTCGGTGACGGTCGACGCCGGGTCGCGCCAGGGGGTGGAGCGGGACATGGCCGTGGTCGACGCCGACGGGCTGGTCGGGCGGGTCACCCAGGTGACCGCCGGCTACGCCACCGTCCTGCTGGTCACCGACCCGTCCAGCGGGGTCGCGGCCACCCTGGCCCCGGGCCCGGAGCCCGCCAGGCGCGGGAGCAAGGCCCGGAGCAGGGCCCGGAGCAAGGCCCCGGGCGTGGTCAAGGGCACCGGGACCCAGCTGCTCTCCTTCCAGCCGGTCCGGGCCGGCACCCCGGTCCGCCGCGGCGACCCCGTCCTCACCCAGGCCTACCAGGGCGGCGTCTTCCCGGCCGGCCTCCCCATCGGCGTGGTCGAGCAGGTCGACCCCGCCGGCGCCGCCCCCCTCGTCCCCCGGGCCACCGTCGCCCCTATGCCGCCCTCGCCACTCTCGACGTGGTCGCGGTCGTGGTCGACCACCCGGCACCACCGGAGCGGGGGAGCTGACCGTGCGGCGGCTCCTTGTCCTTGGCGCGGTGCTGGTGGTGGCCGTGCTGGTGCAGTCGACGGTCCTGGCCGGGCTGCGGCTGGCCGGCGTCCGGCCCGATCTGCTGGTGCTGGTGGTGGTCGCGGTGGCGATGGCCGCGGGGGCGACCGGCGGGGCGGTGTTCGGGTTCGTGGCCGGGCTGGTCGCGGATCTGCTGTTCGACCTCCCGGTGGGGGTGTCGGCGCTGGTCTATACCGGCGTCGGGTTCGCCGTTGGCACGGTCCGGGTGTACGTGACCAGCCACCTTCCCCTGGTCCACCTGGCCCTGGCCGGGGCGGCCAGCCTGGCCTCGGTGTGGTGCTGCGGGCTGCTGCTGCGGGTGTTCGACCTGTCGTCGTGGGCGGCCGTGGCCCGGGCCGGGCCCCTGGTCGCCTGCTGCAACCTGCTGCTGACCCCGTTCGTCTACCCGGTGGTGGGGGCGCTGACCGAGCGCGTCCCCGCCCGGCCGGCCCACCGCTGGTAGGTCGCGCGCCCGTGCACCCTCCCTCCGCGCTCCGCCCCCGCCTGCTGGCGCTGTCGGTGCTGGTCGCGCTGCTGCTGGTCGCCCTGTCCTCGCGCCTGTGGTACCTCCAGGTGCTGGCCGGCGAGCGCTACGGCGACCTGGCCGAGGGGAACCGGGTCCGCCAGGTGGTGGTCGAGGCGCCGCGGGGCCGGATCCTGGACGCCAGCGGGCGGGTGGTGGTCGGCAACCGGGCCGCCTGGGCGGTCACGGTCAAGCCGTCGCTGCTCGGCGACCGCCGCCGCGAGGTCCTTGGCCGCCTGGCCCGCCTGCTCGGCACCACCAGGGCCCGGCTGGAGGCGCGGATCGCCGACTACACCGGGTCGCCCCTGCGCGGCATCCCGGTGGCCGAGGACGTCCCCACCGGCCAGCTCTTCCACCTGACCGAGCACGCCGACCGCTTCCCCGGGGTCGCCCCCGAGGTGCTGGCCCTGCGCGAGTACCCGGCCGGGCCGGCCGCCGCCCACGTGCTCGGCTACGTCGGCGAGATCTCGCCCGAGGAGCTCAAGGACCGGCGGTTCCGCGGGTACGCGCCCGGCGACATCGTCGGCAAGGCCGGGGTCGAGCTGACCTACGACAAGTGGCTCCGGGGCCGCGACGGCGTCCAGGACCTCGAGGTCAACGCGGCCGGGGAGGTGGTGCGGGCCCTGGGCGGCCGCCCCCCGGCCCCCGGCCGCGACCTCCAGCTGACCCTCGACCTCAACCTCCAGGTGAGTGTCGAGCGGGCCCTGGCCGACGGCATGCGGGCCGCCCGCCGGCTGCCCGACCGGGAGCGGGGCGGCACCTACCCGGCCCCGGCGGCCACCGCGGTCGTGCTCGACCCCGGCGACGGCGCCCTGCTCGCCCTGGCCAGCCTGCCCCAGTACGACCCGCGGCGCTTCGTCGGCGGCATCTCCCGGCGGGATTTCGCCAGGTACGCCGACCACCCGGGCAAGCCGCTGCTGCACCGGGCCGTCCAGTCGGCCTACCCGCCCGGCTCGACCTGGAAGCCGTTCTCCGCCCTGGCCGGCCTCGAGGCCGGCGTCATCACCCCGGCCAGCACCTACCACTGCCCCGGGTCCTTCACCGTCGGCAGCTACACCAAGCGGGACTGGACGCCCCGGGGCCACGGCGCGGTCGGCCTGACCGACAGCCTGCGGCTGTCCTGCGACGTCTACTACTACAACCTGGGGGCCCAGCTCGGGGTGGCCGAGCAGGCCCAGGAGGCGCGGGGCGGCAAGGCGGCCGAGCAGCTCCAGGCCACCGCCCGCCGGTTCGGGTTCGGGCAGCGGCCGGCCATCGACCTGCCCTATGGGGCCGAGGGCACGGTGCCGACCCGCGAGTGGCGCCGGCGCTTCTGGGAGCAGAGCAGGAAGACCTACTGCGCCGGGTCCAGCGACCTGTACCGGGAGCTGTGCCGGGGCGGCTGGCGCTGGCAGGGGGGCGACAACCTGAACCTGGCCATCGGCCAGGGCGACCTCCAGGTGTCCCCGCTGCAGCTGGCCGTCGGCTACGGGGCGCTGGCCAACGGCGGCACCAGCTACCGGCCCCATGTCGGCCGGGCGGTGCTCGACCCGGCCAGCGGGCGGGTCGTCCGGGGGGTCGCGCCCCGGGTCGCCGGGGTGGCCGAGGTGCCGGCCGGCGCCCTGGCCGCGGTCGGTCAGGGCCTGGCCAGCGTGCCCGCCGCGGGCACGGCGGCCCCGGCCTTCGCCGGGTTCCCGCTGCACCGGTTCCCGGTGGCCGGCAAGACCGGCACCGCCGACCTGCCGCCCCAGGCGCCGTTCGCCTGGTTCGCCTCCTACGCCCCGGTGGGGGACCCGAAGTTCGTGGTCGTGGTCATGGTCGAGCAGGGCGGCCACGGCGGCGAGTCGGCCGCCCCGGTGGCCAGGGCCATCTACCAGAAGCTGTTCGGCCTGCCGGTGACCCCCGTGGCCGGCGGCGCCGACCGGAGCGGCTGATGCGGGAGGGGTCCCCCTGGCGGCACCTCGACCCAACGGTGGTCCTGGCCGCGCTGGCCCTGGCCACCCTGGGGCTGCTGGCCATCTACTCCTCGACCTTCGCCGGGCTCCGCGCCCAGGGGCTGCCCGAGGCGTCGGTCATGCGCCGCCAGCTGCTCAGCCTCGGCCTCGGGCTGGTGGTGATGGTGGCGGCCATGGTGGTCGACTACCGGCGCCTCCAGGCCTGGGCCGGGGTGGTGCTGGGCGCCGTGGTGGTGGCCCTCGGCCTGGTCCTGACCCCGCTCGGGTCGGCCACCAACGGCGCCCAGTCCTGGTTCGAGCTCGGCCCCTGGCAGGTCCAGCCGTCCGAGTACGCCAAGGTCGGGGCGATCGTCACCCTGGCCGCCGTCCTCGGCGCCCGGCGGGAGGCCCCGGGCCCGCGCCGCCTGGCCGCCGGGCTGGCCGCCATCGCCCTGGTCTGCGCCGAGATCCTGCTCCAGCCCGACTTCGGCACCTTCCTGGTGTTCGTGGCCATCCTGTTCGGGGTGCTGCTGGTCAGCGGGGTGCAGCTGCGCTGGCTGCTCGTCCTGGCCCTGGTCGGGGTGCTGGGCACGGTGGGCATGTTCAAGCTCAACGTGCTGCGCGAGTACCAGAAGGAGCGCCTGACGGCGTTCATCGACCCGGGCGCCGACGACGGTGGACGAGGCTTCACCTACAACTCGAGGCAGGCCCTGATCGCCATCGGCTCGGGCGGGGTCGGCGGCAAGGGCTACCTGCGCGGCACCCAGACCAACCTCCAGTACGTGCCCGAGCAGAAGACCGACTTCATCTTCACCGTCATCGGCGAGGAGCTCGGCTTCGCCGGGGCCATGGCCCTGCTCGCCCTGCTCGGGCTGCTGCTCTGGCGCGGCCTGCGCATCGCCGCCGTGGCCAGGGACCCGTTCGGGGCCCTCCTGGCCGCCGGGGTGGTGGCCATGCTGGCCTTCCAGGCCTTCGTCAACATCGGCATGACCGTCGGCATCATGCCGATCACCGGGATCCCGCTGCCGTTCGTCTCCTACGGCGGGTCGTCCCTGGTGGCCACGTTCCTGGCCGTCGGGCTGCTGGAGAACGTCCACATGCGCCGCCACCTGTAGACGATCTTTGCCGGAGCTTGTCGGTTCTGGCAGACTCTTTGGCAGTCTTGCGCCATGCCATCCGGCGGTGCGGCCCGGCGGCGTTCACGCCGCTTCCTGCTGTTCCCGGGGCATCTCGTGGTACCTGGTCACCGTGGCCGAGTGCCGGGGCTTGCCCGGAGGGAAGTGTCGGTCCGTGTTCGCGGCCGTCCCGTCGGTGGCAGGGGGAGCCGCCGCTTCTCTCGAGCGCAGAAGGTTTGCGGTCGCCCGTGACGGCGGCCGTCCGAGCTTGATAGAGGAGCATCGATGGCTTCCCCCGACGACGCGCGGGTGGACGACGCTCGCGACCAGTCCACCGTTCCCGCATCCCACTCCGAGACCACCACCACGACCGACCCCGCCGGCAGCTCCGCGCCGGCCACCGACGAGCCCTCCCCGGCCCCGCAGCGGCGTCCGCGCGGGGCCGCGTCGTTCCCGGGGGGCCCGCCCCCGGCCGCGCCGGCCCCGGCCGACACGCCGGTCGTGCCGCCCCCGGCGCCCGAGCCGGCGCCGCCACCCCAGTTCCAGGTCACCACCGTGGAGCCGGCGGCCGCCTCGTTCCCCGGCGGCCCGCCGCCCCCGGCCCCACCTCCCCGCGACGACCCGCCCGCCCCGCGCACCGCCCGCTCCGAGACCACCACCCGGCCCAGGTCGCAGCGGTCAAGGTCGACTACGGCCCCCGCCGCCACCGAGGCGCCGGCGGCCTCCGTCGACCAGGAGCTCCCCGCCCCACCCCGGCCGGACGTCCCGGTCGGCGGGGCCGAAGGCGCCGACGCCACCCGGACCGGGGAGACCGCCCCGTCCCGGGAGCCGGCCACCACCGTGGAGGACGCCCCGGCCACCGAGGCCGCCCGGACCGGCGGCCGGCGCCGCCGCCGCGGTGGCCGCGGCCGCGGCGCCGGCGAACCGGCGGGCGCCGCCGAGACGGCGGGCGCCGCCGAGACGGCCGGGCCAGGCTCCGCCGCCGAGGCGACCGCGCCCGGCGCCGGGACGGCCGAGACCGCCGCCACGGGCCTCGGCGGCCCGTCGCCCCGCGACCTGGCCGCCGACCCGGCGGCCGGCGAGGCGATCCCGGCGAGTCCCGACAGCGCCCAGGACGAGCTCGTCCC
>CALGFH010000282.1 GCA_937881255.1 uncultured Actinomycetes bacterium | reverse complement strand
GTTGACCGCCATTCCCCCACCCCGCATCGACCTCGCCCGAGAACAACCAGCATGAACGATCCCCTCGGCATCACCCGCACCCCGGACCGGCCCGGCCCCGGCCCGACCCCGGAGGCGCTGCTGCGCGCCCTCGACGTGGTCGTGCGCCGCCGGATCGAGGCCATGCTCACCGGGGACCACCGCTCCAGCACCATCGGGATCGGGACCGAGCTGGCCCAGATCCGCCTCTACCAGCCGGGCGACGACGTCCGCCGGATCGACTGGGCCGTCACCGCCCGGACCGGCGACATCCACGTCCGCGACCAGATCGCCGAGCGGGCCCTGGTCAGCTGGCTGGTCCTGGACACCTCGCCGTCGATGAGCTTCGGCACGGCCGACCGGCGCAAGGCCGACGTGGCCGAGGGGGTCGCCCTGGCCGTCGGCCACGTCGGCACCCGCCACGGCAACCGCCTGGGGCTGATCACCTTCGGCGACGCCAAGCCGGTGACGATCCCGTCGCGGCAGGGCCGGGCCGGGCTGCTGGGGATGCTGGCCACGGTCCGCCGCGAGCCGCAGTTGGAGGGCGGCGGGGCCACCTCGCTCGGGGAGGCCCTGGCCCGGACCGGCCGGCTGGCCACCAGCCGCTCCCTGGTGTTCGTGGTCAGCGACTTCCGCGGACCGCGGGACTGGCGGCGGGAGCTGATCGAGCTGGCCGGCCGCCACGACGTGGTCGCGGTCGAGATCCGCGACCCGCGCGAGCAGGAGCTGCCCGACGTCGGCGAGCTGTGGCTGGTCGACCCGGAGACCGGCCGCCAGCTGCGGGTCGACACCAGCCGGCGGCGGCTGCGGGAGCGGTTCGCCAGCGCCGCCGCCACCGAGCGGGCCGAGCTGGCCGCCCTGCTCCAGTCGTCAGGGGCCGACCACGTGGTGCTCTGGACGGCCGGCGACTGGCTGCGCAGCTTCGCCGGGTTCCTGCGCCACCGCGTGACCGGGCCCGGCAGCGCCCGCGGCCCGGCCCCGGTCCAGTGGGGGCCGGAGGCCGCCCACGCCGGCGGCTCGGCCGAGGTCGGCGCCGTCGCCCCGCCTGGTCCCGGCGCGCCGGTCACCACCGGCGGCCCGCCCGGCCCAGGCTCCCCCTACGCCCGCCCCGGGGCGGGCGCGCCCGTCGCGGGCGCCGGGCCTCCGAGGCCCCCGCGATGAACCGGGGCGCCGTCCCGTGAGCGTCCAGTGGCCGGGACTGCTCTGGGCGCTTGCGCTCGTCCCGGTCGCGCTGGCCGCCTACCTGCTCGCCCAGCGCCGGCGTTCCCGCTACACCGTCCGCTTCACCAACCTCGACCTGCTGGCCAACGTGGTCAGCGCCAAGCCGGGCTGGCGCCGCCACGTCCCCCCGGCGTTCTACCTGCTCGCCCTGGCCGCCCTGCTGGTCAGCCTGGCCAGGCCCCAGGCGCTGGCCCTGGTGCCCAAGGAGCAGGCCACGATCATCCTGGTCATGGACGTGTCCGGGTCGATGAACGCCACCGACGTGGCCCCGACCCGCCTGGTCTCCTCCCAGCGGGCCGCCACCGAGTTCATCGAGCAGCTCCCGGAGAAGTTCCGGGTCGGGATCGTGTCGTTCGCCTCCACCGCCCAGACCCTGACCCGGCCGACCACCGACCGGCCGGCCGTCTACGAGGCGGTCGCCTCGCTGCACGCCGAGGGGGCGACGGCCATGGGCGACGGGATCGAGCGGGCCCTTGACGTCAAGCGGCCGCCGACGCCGCCCCCGACCGGCAGCTCGGCCCGTCCCGCCCCCACCCCCGACCCCGGGGCCCAGCAGGGCACAGGTGGGAACGACGCCCCGCTGGTCGTGCTGCTGCTGTCGGACGGGGCCAACACCCAGGGCCGGACCCAGCCGATGGAGGCCGCCTCCGACGCCAGGGAGCTCGGGGTGCCGGTGTTCACCATCGCCCTCGGCACCGACCGGGGGATGGTCGACGTGCCCGACGAGACCGGCAACCTGCGCCGGATCCCGGTCCCGCCGGACAAGCTCACCCTGCAGCGGATCGCCGAGACCACCGGGGCCCGCTTCTACGCCGCCCCCAGCAACGACGACCTCAAGGAGATCTACCGCGAGCTCGGCTCCAAGATCGGCTTCGTCAAGGAGAAGCAGGAGATCACGGTGGTGTTCGCCGCCACCGGCCTGCTGTTCCTGGTCGCCGGGGCGACCATGTCGCTGACCTGGTTCAGCCGGTTCCCGTGAGCCCGCTCTCGGGCTCCACCGCCGGCTCCGGCAGCCCCCGGTCCAGGTCGGTGGCCCGGCCGGCGGCCTCGGCCAGGCGGCCGTCGAAGCGGTCGAGGCGGTGGGCGGCGTCCTGCCAGCGGTCCCTGGCCCGGCCGAGGTGGCGGCCGACCAGCTCGAAGTGGGTGCGGAACCCGTCCAGGTCGCCGCGCAGGGCGGAGAGGGCGTCCAGCACCCGGCGGGCGTTCTCCTCGACCCGCAGCCCCTTGAGCCCGACCCCGATCGAGACCAGGTAGGCGTACAGGGTGGTCGGCGAGGCCGGGAAGACCCGCCGCTCGACCGCGTAGCGCCAGGCCGAGTCCCCGGGCGGGTCCTCGCGCAGGAACTCGTAGAAGACCGCCTCCGAGGGCAGGTAGCAGAGGGCGAAGTCGTAGGTGCCCTCGTCCGGGCAGATGTACTTGTCGGCGATGGCGTCGACGTGCCGGCGGGCGTCGCGGGGGAAGGCCCGCCGGTGCAGCGCCCGGGCCGCGTCGCCCTCGTGGGTGGTGCTCATGCGGGCGAACGCCTCCAGCGGGAACTTGGAGTCGACCGCGACCATCGCCTCCCCGACCACCAGCACCGCGTCCACCCTGGCCCCCGACCGGAACACGTGCTGGGTCCGGTAGGCGCCGTGGGGCAGCCCCTGGGCCAGGAGCTGCTCCAGCAGCAGCTCCCCCAGCGCCCCTCTGGCCTGGGGCGGGCGCAGCAGGTCCTCCAGCCGGCTCAGCCCGCGGGCCTGCTCCAGCACCTGCTCGGCCACCCCGGCGACCACCGCGACCCGCTCGCGCACCTGGGCGGCCGTGTCCGCGGCCCGGGCCTGGGCGTCCTGGACGCTGTCCAGCCCCAGGTACAGGCGCCGGTCCAGGTCGACCAGGCGGCGGTCGAGGTTGTCGGAGATCCCGGCCAGCCGCCGGTCCAGCTCCCGCCCGCCCCCGCCCCCGTCGCCGGCCCGCCCCCAGCGCCCGAACACCAGCCCGGCCACCACCCCGGCCAGCAGCCCGATGACCACCGCCTCCCAGCTCACCGGCCGCGTCCTTCCACGAGGGGTCCGACTTGGCCGGGACGCTACCAACGGGGTACGACAGCGAAGGCTAGTTGGCGGCGGCCGAGGCGAGGGTCGGCGGGGGCTCGGGGCCGGACATGGCGGCGGCGGCCGCGACCAGGGCGGGGGCGGTGCCGGTGAGGGCGAACCAGGCCGGGGTCGGGGACATGCGGGCCGGGATGTCGATGGCGCCCAGCATGGCCAGGGGGGCCAGGGCGGTCGACCAGAGGGCCTGGCGCCACTCGGCCGGGTCGGCGGCGGCCAGCATCGACGGCCAGTGGTGGCCGATCAGGGCCCGGAAGCGCCGGGCGAAGCCGTCCAGGTCGACCTGGCCGGGGGGCAGGCCGATCAGCTCCTGGAGCAGGGTGTCGCGCTCGTGCCAGAAGAGCCGGCCCAGCTCGGCCGTCGGGGCCCAGTCGCCCCAGTCGACGCCTTCCCACCAGGCGGCGAAGACGAAGCCGAGCTGGGCGGCGTCGGGCAGGTCGAGGAACTCCCGTCCCAGCTCGGTCAGCTGGAGCAGCCCGCCCTCGGCCTCGGTGAGCCGGCCGGCGTCGCACAGCGAGCGCAGCAGGGTCGTGCGCCGCCTGGCCAGGGCCAGGCCGTCCGGGCCGTCGCCGCCGGCGCCGCCGCCGGGGAGCCGCTCCCTGACCGTGCGCAGGCTGGCCGGGTCGAGGTCGCCCCAGCCGGTGAGGGCCAGGCCCTCGTCGGCCAGGCACAGCAGGAACTCGCGGACGTCGTCGGTGAGGCCGCCGAACGGGCCGGTGAGCAGCACGAATGGGCCTCGCTTCCTCGCTGTCGGATGTTGCCTGGCTCTGGTTCGGATTCGGTACGCCCCGGGCCTGCCTTGAGCGACCTGGTGCTACGCTCGGCCTCCCGCACATCACCGGCGCAGGCCACCCGACCAGGAGGACAGGAGCATATGGAGGTCAAGCTCGGGGTCACCTACAGCCCCAAGGAGCTGGTGGTCGAGACCGACCAGTCGCCCGACGACGTGGCCAAGCTGGTCGAGGAGGCGGTCGGCGGCAAGTCCAAGGTGCTGTGGCTGTCCGACACCAGGGGCCGCCGGGTGGGCGTGCCCACCGAGAAGCTGGCCTACATCGAGGTCGGCGAGGAGCACCCCGACAAGCGGGTCGGCTTCAGCTCCCTGTAGGCGGCCGGGCTAGCCGAAGTCGCGGTGGTAGACGATGCCGTCGCGGCCGAGCTCGACCACCGAGACGCCGGGGACGCCCACCGATCGGCGGCCGCCGTCGGTGAAGGCGCTGGTCCATTCGGCCAGGACGGTCTGGTCGGCCCCGACCTGGCGCTTGACGCTCAGCTCGACCGGCCCCCTGACCGCGTACACCGAGGCCAGGTAGGTGCGGATCTCGTCCCGGCCGCGGTGGGGGACGTTGTCCGGCTCGTAGTACACGGCGTCGGGCGCGTACAGCGCCGCGGCGGCGTCCGCGTCGGCCCTGGCGTGGGCCTGGCGGAACGCTTCGAAGACCTCGGCCGGGCTGGCCATCCGGTGCGACCTCCTGAGCTCTGGGTCGCGGCGAAGCGTACCGCAGGCGGTAGCATGAGCGCGCAGGGCCACGACCGAGAGAGGGACGCAGGGTGCGACAGCGCCATCCGCTGCTGGAGGAGGTCGACGCGCCGGCGCTGGCCGCGGCCATGGCCACCGACGACCCGCCGCTGCTGGTCGACGTGCGCACCGAGCCGGAGCGGGCGGTGGCCGTCATCCAGCCGTCGCTGCACATCGGCCTCGACCGGTTCGTCGAGCGGGCCCCGGAGGAGATCCCCCAGGACCGCGACGTGGTCGTCTACTGTCACGTCGGCGCCCGCAGCGCCCAGGCGGCGGTCTGGCTGAAGGCCAGCGGCTGGTCCCGGGTCCGCAGCCTGGCCGGCGGGATCGACGCCTGGAGCGAGCAGGTGGACCCCGAGGTCCCCCGCTACCGCTGACCGCGCCGCTGAAGCCGGGTGGGCCGACCCGCTACCATGTATCGTTGAGCGTATGCAACAGTGCAACCAGGAGGTTGTTTGAGTCCAACGTCAGGAACCGTCGCTCCCCCACCCACCGAGCAGCACAGCTTCGCCGACCTCGGCGCCACCCCGACCACGCTGACCTCGCTGGCCCGGGTCGGGATCGAGCACCCCTTCCCCATCCAGACCCTCTGCCTGCCGCTCGCGCTGGCCGGCGTCGACCTCATCGGCCAGGCCCGCACCGGCACCGGCAAGACCCTCGCCTTCGGCATCCCGATCGTCCAGGAGGTCGAGCCCGAGCTGCCCGAGGTGCAGGCCCTGGTCGTCGTCCCCACCCGGGAGCTCTGCCTCCAGGTCGCGGGCGACATCGACACCGCCGGCCGTGACGCCGGCGTCCGCGCCGTCGCGATCGTCGGCGGGCGCCCGCTCGGCCCCCAGATCGTCGCCCTCAACGAGGGCGCCCAGGTCGTGGTCGGCACCCCCGGCCGGGTCCTGGACCACCTGCGCCAGGGCCACCTGAAGCTCGACCGGCTGCGCATCCTGGTCGTCGACGAGGCCGACGAGATGCTCGACCTCGGCTTCCTGCCCGACGTGGAGACGATCATCGCGGCCACGCCCGACCACCGGCAGACGATGCTGTTCTCGGCCACCATGCCCAAGGCGGTGGTCGCCCTGGCCCGGCGCTACGCCAAGCGGCCGACCTTCGTCCACGCCGAGCCCGCGGGCGAGCAGGCCACCGTGCCCGCCACCCGGCAGCTGTTCTTCCAGGTCCACCCCCTCAACCGCTTCCAGGTGCTCTGCCGCATCCTGGACGCTCCCGACCGCGACCGGGTGGCCGTGTTCCGGCGGACCAAGCGCGGGGTCGACCGCACCATCAAGGGCCTGGTCGACGAGGGCTACCGGGCCGGCGCCCTGCACGGCGACATGCCCCAGGTGGCCCGCGAGAAGGTCATGCGCTCCTTCCGCAAGGGCAAGCTGGACGTGCTGGTCTGCACCGACGTGGCCTCCAGGGGCCTCGACATCGCCGGCCTGTCGCATGTGATCAACTACGACACCCCCGAGGACGACCGCGCCTATGTCCACCGGATCGGCCGGACCGGCCGGGCCGGGGCCGCCGGGGTCGCGGTCACCTTCGCGGCCTGGAACGAGCTGGAGACCGTCGACCTGATCCGTCGCCGTCTCGAGCTGACCGACGAGCCCGTCCACGAGGTGTACTCGACCAGCCCGCTGCTGAGCGAGCTGTTCGACCTCCCGACCGTCCAGGAGGCGGCCGCCGCCGCCCGGGCCGCGGCCGCGCCCCAGAAGGCCGAGAAGGCTGACAAGGGCGACAAGGGCGAGGCACCCGCCGAGGGTGACCCGGCCCGCCGCCGCTCCCGCTCGGCCGCCCGCCGCCGGCGCCGCCGGCGCATCCCGGCCGGTGAGCGGCCCTCGGCCGCCACCGGGTAGGGGAATCGAAGGACGCCGGGGCGGGTTCACCTGAGCAAGGAGGCGGCACCGCCCCGGTGAACGTGAGTGAGGTCTCCGGTGGACCTTGAGGGTTTTGAGGCGGCGACCGTTCCGCACATGAACGCGCTCTACGACGCCGCCCTGCGGCTGGCCGGGGACCAGGCGACCGCCCAGGACCTGACCCAGGAGACCTACCTGCGGGCCCTGCGGTCCTTCGAGACCTTCCGGCCAGGCACCAACAGCCGGGCCTGGCTGCTGCGCATCCAGTACAACCTGTTCTGCACCCAGTACCGCCGCGGGCGGCGCATGCCGCTGGTCTGGCTGGACGAGGACGAGGCCGACCCGGCCCTCGAGCTGCCCAGCGCCGACCCCGGCCCCGAGGAGCAGACCGTCCGCGAGCTGGACCGCGAGGCGGTGCGGCGGGCCATCGCGCGCCTGCCCGAGGACTTCCGCATGGCCGTCACCCTGGTCGACATCGGTGGCCTGACCTGCGCCGAGGCGGCCACCGTGATGGGCGTGCCCCGCGGCACCATCCTGTCGCGCCTCCACCGGGCCCGGCGCCGCCTCGAGGCGATGCTGCTCCCCGAGCTTGGAAGGGTGCAGGCAGATGACCTGTGAGGACTTCCAGCTCCGGCTCACCGCCTTCAGCCTGGGCGAGCTGGAGCAGGGCGAGCTGGCGGCGGCCCGCGACCACGTGGCCGCCTGCGACGACTGCGCCTCCCGGGTGCTGCTGGACCGCCAGCTGACGGCGCTGCTGCGGGTCTCGGCGGTCCCGGCCCCCTCCGAGACGCGGGTCGCGATCCTGGCCGCCGTCCGGGCCGAGGCCGGCGACGCCGGCACCGTCGGGGCCGGGGCGGATACTGGGGCGGGGGCTCCCGGGGCCGGCCGGCCGGCGACTTCCCCGCGCCGGCCGGCCCGGCGCCGGCACTGGGCCGCCCTGGCCGCGGCCCTGCTGGCCGCCGCCGCCGTGCTCGCCGCGGCCCTGCTGGTGGTCCCGGCCCCCGACCCGGACAGCCCGCTGTCCGCGGCCTGGAGCTCCTACCACGACCGGGGCGAGGACGGCCTCGGCAGCCCGACCGAGGCCCAGGCCGAGCGGCTGTTCGCCGTGCTCGGGCCGGACTCGCGCACCCCCGACCTGGCCGCCTTCGGCCTGGCCAAGAACGGCTGGGAGGGCCGCGACCTGGCCGGGCACCTGGCCGCGGTGGCCGAGTACCGCGACCCCGAGGGCGGGCGGGTCACCCTGATGCGCTGGCGGGGCGACCTGCCCCGGATGGCCAAGGGCACCCAGGGCGGCGAGCTGGCCGCCTACACCTGGGGCCGCCACACCAGCTACTGGTGGAAGACCGACGGCGTCGTGTGGTGCCTGGTCGGCACCATCGACCAGGAACGGCTGCACGGGATCGCCCGGCATCTGGGCGGGGAATCGGCGGCCGCCGCCGCGGGTTAGGCTGCTGACGGCCGCGACCGCGGCCCCAACCGAGCTCGGAGGTCCGAATGCGACGACGGATGGTGATCGGGGTGCTGGCCGGGGTGCTCGCCCTGGCCGCGGCCGGCTGTGGTGGCGGCGACGACGAGGGTGACGGCAGCGCGAGCGCGACCACCGCCGCCCCCGAGACCACCAGCGCCCCGGGTACCACCGCCGCCGCCGGCGGGGGCGGCGAGGACGAGCTCCAGCTCGCCGCGTCCGGCACGGCATGGGACACCACCAGCTTCGAGCTGACGTCGGGGACCAGCTACTCCATCGAGGTGGACAACCAGGACGGCGTCCAGCACAACTTCACCTTCGCGGAGGCCCAGGCCGACGTGGACATCCCGGCCAACGAGGACGCCACGGTCACCTTCACGGCCCCGGCCGCGGGGAGCTACGAGTTCGTCTGCGCGATCCACCCGGCGGCGATGAAGGGGACCATCACGGTCACCTGAACACCTCAACGGTTTTCGTGCTCTAGGAATGCGGGGCCGGCGCCCTCTGTTGATGAGGGTGTCGCACCCCTTTGACCTGGAGCATGCATGCCTGAGCTTTCGACTGAGACCCTTCCCCTCCTGCCCCTGACCAGCGGGGTCGTGCTGCCGGGGATGGTCGTGACCGCCACCCTGGAGACGCCCGAGTCGCGCTCGGCGTCCAGCGCCGCCGGCGACACCGGCGGCCACCTGCTGCTGGTCCCCAAGGTCGACGGCCGCTACGCCACCGTCGGCACCGTGGCCAAGATCGAGAACGCCGGCGAGCTGCCCAACGGGCAGCTGGCGGTGGTCGTGCGCGGCCTGCACCGGGCCCGCATCGGGGCCGGCGTGGCCGGCACCGGGACCGCCACCTGGGTCGAGGTCGAGCCGATCGACGACCCGCCCGCCACCGAGCGGGCGATGCAGCTGGCCCGCGAGTACCGGGCCGTGGTCGAGAACATCCTCGAGGCCCGCGGGGCCGCCCAGGTGGCCGAGCTGCTGCGGGGCATCACCGACCCCGGCCAGATCGCCGACACCGCCGTCTACTCCCCCGACCTGTCCTTCGAGCAGAAGGTGGAGGTCCTGGAGGCGGTCGACGTCGAGCAGCGCCTGGAGAAGGTGCTCGCCTGGGCCCGCGACACCCTGGGTGAGGTCGAGCTCAAGGACCGCATCCGCAAGGACGTGTCCGAGGGGATGGAAAAGAGCCAGCGCGAGTTCATCCTGCGCCAGCAGCTGGCCGCCATCCGCAAGGAGCTCGGCGAGGGCGAGGACGGCGAGAGCCCGATCGACGCCTACCGGGCCAAGGTCGAGGAGGGCAAGATGCCCGAGGCCGTCCGCGAGGCGGTCGAGCGGGAGATCGGCCGCCTGGAGCGGACCAGCGAGCAGAGCCCCGAGCACGGCTGGATCCGGACCTGGCTCGACACCATGACCGAGCTGCCCTGGGGCGAGAAGTCCACCGACGCCCTCGACATCGCCGAGGCCCGCCGGGTCCTGGACGCCGACCACACCGGCCTCGAGGACGTGAAGGACCGCATCCTCGAGTACCTGGCCGTGCGCAAGCTCCGCCGCGAGCGGGGCCTGGCCGACCAGGGCGGGCGCGGCGCCGGGGCGATCATCGCCCTGGTCGGCCCGCCAGGTGTTGGCAAGACCTCCCTGGGCGAGTCGGTCGCCCGGGCCATGGGCCGCAAGTTCGTCCGGGTCGCCCTCGGCGGCGTCCGTGACGAGGCCGAGATCCGCGGCCACCGGCGCACCTACGTCGGCGCCCAGGCCGGCCGGATCGCCCGGGCCATCAAGGAGGCCGGGACCATGAACCCGGTGTTCCTGCTCGACGAGGTCGACAAGGTCGGCGCCGACTGGCGCGGCGACCCCTCCTCGGCCCTGCTCGAGGTGCTCGACCCGGCCCAGAACCACTCCTTCCGCGACCACTACCTCGAGGTCGAGCTGGACCTGTCGGACGTGCTGTTCATCGCCACCGCCAACGTGGTCGAGACGATCCCGGGCCCGCTGCTGGACCGCATGGAGGTCGTCCGCCTGGACGGCTACACCGAGGACGAGAAGCTGGCCATCGCCCGCGACCACCTGCTGGCCCGCCAGCTCGACCAGACCGGCCTGCGCGCCGACGAGGTGATCGTCACCGAGGGCGCCCTGCGCACCGTGGTCGGCGACTACACCCGCGAGGCCGGGGTCCGGAACCTGGAGCGCGAGATCGGCAAGCTGCTGCGCAAGGCGGCCACCCGGATCGCCGGCGGCGAGGCCAGCACCCCGCTGGTCGTCGACGACGGCGACGTCCGCGGCTACCTGGGACGCCAGAAGTTCTTCTTCGAGGCGGCCGAGCGGACCGCCGTCCCGGGGGTGGCGACCGGCCTGGCCGTCACCGGCACCGGCGGCGACGTCCTGTTCATCGAGGCCAGCGTGATGGACGGCGAGCCCGGGCTGACCCTCACCGGCCAGCTGGGCGACGTGATGAAGGAGTCGGCCTCGATCGCCCTCTCCTACGTCCGGGCCCACGCCGGCGAGCTGGGCATCGACGGCGACGTGGCCGGCCGCCGCTACCACGTCCACGTCCCGGCGGGCGCCGTCCCCAAGGACGGCCCCTCGGCCGGCGTGACCATGACCACCGCCCTGGCCAGCCTCCTCACCGGCCGTCCGGTCCGGGCCGAGGTCGGCATGACCGGCGAGGTCACCCTCCAGGGCCGGGTCCTGCCCATCGGCGGGGTCAAGCAGAAGGTCCTGGCCGCCCACCGGGCCGGCCTCAAGGAGATCATCCTCCCCGAGCGCAACGGCGCCGACCTCGAGGACGTCCCCGAGTCGGTCCGGGCCGAGATGACCTTCCACCTGGCCAGCGAGATCGACCAGGTCCTTGCCCACGCCCTGGTCCCCGAGAACTCCGAGGAGGCAGAGGTCCCCGGTCAGGCCGCCTGACCCGACCCAACCGCCGGGCCCCAGTGCACCCGTGGCACTGGGGCCCGGGGTCGTTCGGGTCCCATGCACGCGCCTGGCACCGGGCCCGGGGTGGTTCTGGGGCCAATGCGTGCGCCTGGCACCGGGGGCTTGGGTGGTTCGGGCCCACGCACGTACCTGGCGCGGTGGCCGGGGGCTGGTCGGGCCCCATGCACGCGCCTGGCACGGTGGCCCGGGGCTGGTCAGGCTCATGCACCCACCAGGCACGGTGGCCCATGCCAGCCGCTGGGCTCGGTCAGGTCCCGTCGCCCGGCCCGCCCGGCCCCGTCCACGAACATCACCGGCGGCGGCGCTGCCGCCCTGCGGTAGCGCCGGATGCGCTGGTCAACCTCTGTGGATGACTGCGCGCACGGCATGTTCCCGGTCGGCTACGCTCCCCCACCGGGGGACTGAGCCCGGGCCCCGGTCGCTGCAGCATGCCCAGGACGCCGAGCGCCGTGCCGGGCGGGTGCATGGGGGCCTGACGAGGCCTGAGCCAGCGTGCCAGGCGCGTGCATGGGGCCCGAACGCCGCGGCGCCCCGCCGCTACTGCAGGTAGCCCTCGACCGTGCCCTCGGGGCGGACGTGGGCGATGTCGGGGTCCTGGCCGGCGTCGCGGCGGGCGCGGCGCTGGCGCAGCAGGTCCCAGCACTGGTCGAGCTGGACCTCGACCTCGTGGAGGCGGGCCTGCTGGTCCTGGTCGAGGCCCTCGCCGGTGGCCTGGCGCTCGAGGGTGTGCTCCTCCTCGACCAGGGCGCCGATGCGGTCGAGGACCTGCTTGTCATCCATGGGGGCTCACTCTACTGCATCTGCTGGTGGGCGGGCGGGGGCGGATGGCCGAGGATCGGGGCATGCGAACCCGGTCCCTCTTCCTGACCGCCCTGGTGGCGGCACTGCTCCTGCTCGTCGCCGTCCCTGCCGGGGCGGCCGGGCCGGGGACGCCGCGGACCTGGGGCGGCAACAGCTTCGGCGAGCTCGGCAACGGCACCACCACCAGCCGGTTCTCGGCCGGCCCGGTGACCGGGCTGGGCGACGCCACCGAGCTCGGCGGCGGCCGCGAGCACGTGATCGCCCTGCGGGCCGACGGGAGCGTCTGGACCTGGGGCTCGAACCAGTACGGCCAGCAGGGCAACGGCAGCACCACCAACCGCCCGGCCCCGGGGCCGGTGGCCGGGCTGGCCGGGGCGGTCCAGGTGGCCGCCGGCCACTACCACAGCCTGGCCCTGCTCGGTGACGGCACGGTGCGGGCCTGGGGCATGAACTCCCAGAGCCAGCTGGGCGACGGCAGCCGGACCCGGCGGACCCGGCCGGTCCAGGTCCGCAACCTCACCGGGGTGACCCAGATCGCCGGGGCCCGCGGCCACAGCCTGGCCATCCGCAACGACGGCAGCCTCTGGGCCTGGGGCTACAACGCCTTCGGGGAGCTGGGCGACGGCACCACCACGACCCGCAGCACCCCGGTCCGGGTGCCGTCGCTGACCGGCGTCGTCCAGGTGGCCGGCGGGCGCGACCACAGCCTGGCCGTCCGGTCCGACGGGACCGCCTGGGCGTTCGGGCACAACACCTACGGCCAGCTCGGCAACGGCACCACCAGCCACCGGTCGACGCCGGTGCGGGTCGGCAGCCTCACCGGGGTGGTCGCGGTCGCCGCCGGGGCCTACCACAGCCTGGCCCTGCTGGGCGACGGCACCGTCTGGGCCTGGGGCCGCAACAACCTCGGCCAGCTCGGCAACGGCGCCCTGGCCAACCGCTCCAGCCCGGTCCGGGTGGGCGGCCTGACCGGGGTCGCGAGCATCTCGGGCGGGCGCGACCACGGCCTGGCCGTGCTCGGCGACGGCACCGTCCGCGCCTGGGGGGCCAACACCTACGGCCAGCTGGGCGACGGCACCACCACCCGCCGCACCTCCCCGGTGACGGTCCCGAACCTCAGCGGCGTCGAGCTGGTCACCGCCGGCCGGGCCTACAGCGCCGCCCTCTAGCCCTCCCCGGCGCCGCCCCGGGCCGACTCGATGATCCTGCGCAGGCTGGAGGGCCGCCAGGGGGCGCGGGTCGGGCGGTCGCCGAACAGCTCCGGGGCGGCCGCGGCCAGCTCCTCGGGGGTCCAGCGGCGACCCAGCTCCTGACTGG
>CALGFH010000281.1 GCA_937881255.1 uncultured Actinomycetes bacterium | reverse complement strand
TGCGGTCGGGGGAGGGGCTGGCCGTGGCCATGGCCGAGCTGGAACGGCTCACCGTCGGGCTGGGCGACCCCGGGCCGGCGGGGTTCGAGGCGGCCAACCTGGTCCAGCTGGGCCGGGCGGTGGCCGAGCTGGCGGCCTGGCGCGAGGAGTCGAGGGGCGGGCACTGGCGGTCCGACCACCCGGCCCCGGTCGAGGCCTGGCGGGTCCGCCAGACCCTGACCAGATCATCCGACGGCAACCTGGAAACCGGCCTCCTGGCCGTCCCCACCGCCGAGGAGGCGCACCGGTGACGGCCGGCCGAACCGTGAGCGAGGAGGGGTGCCGGTGAGCATCGGCTTGCCTGCTGGGGCGTTGACGCTGGCGGTGCGGACCGCGCTGGACGAGGACCTGGGGGCCGAGGGGGACCCGACCAGCCGGCTGCTCGGGGCCAGGGCCGAGGCGCTGCTGGTCGCGCGGGGGCCGGGGGTGGTAGCGCCGAGGGGGACCCGACCAGCCGGTTGCTCGGGGCCAGGGCCGAGGCGCTGCTGGTCGCGCGGGGGCCGGGAGTGGTGGCCGGGCTGCCGGCGGTGGACGTGGTGCTGGCCGAGGTGCGGGAGCGGCTCCGGCTGGGGCCGGCCGCGTTCCGGCCCGAGGTGGCCGACAGCGCCCCGGTGGAGGCGGGGACGGTGCTGGGGCGGTTCGCCGGGCCGGCCAGGGTGCTGCTGGCGGCCGAGCGGACCATGCTCAACTTCCTCGGGCACCTCTCCGGGGTGGCCACCCTGACCGCGGCCTTCGTCGAGGCGGTGGCCGGCACCGGCGCGGTGGTCCGTGACACCCGCAAGACCACGCCCGGCCTCCGCCACCTGGAGAAGTACGCCGTCCGCTGCGGCGGCGGGGCCAACCACCGCATGGGGCTGTACGACGCCCTGCTGGTCAAGGACAACCACATCCAGGCGGCGGGGAGCCTGCGCCGGGCGGTCGAGGCGGCCAGGGCGGCCGGCCCCGGGCTGCCCCTGGAGGTCGAGGTCGAGACCCTCGAGCAGGTCGCCGACGCCCTCGACCTGGGCTGCGACCTGCTGCTGCTCGACAACATGGAGCTGGAGACGATGGCCGAGGCGGTGAAGGCCTGCGGCAAGCGGGCCCGCACCGAGGCGTCGGGCGGCGTCACCCTCGACCGGGCCCGGGCGGTCGCCGAGACCGGGGTCGACTTCCTGGCCGTGGGGGCGATCACCCACTCGGCGCCGTCGCTGGACATCGCCCTGGACTGGGAGGGCTAGCGGTGCTGCTCGCGGTGGACGTCGGCAACACCGAGATCACCATCGGGGTGTTCCAGGACGACGAGCTGGCCCAGCACTGGCGGGCCGCCACCGTGGCCGAGCGCACCGCCGACGAGCACGCCCTGCTGCTGGGCGGGTTCCTGGGCCAGGAGGGGCTGGGGCTGGGCGACGCCAGCGGGGTGGTGATCTCCTCGGTGGTGCCGCGGCTGACCCAGGCCCTGCGGGAGATGGTCCGGCGCTACTGCCAGGTGGAGCCGCTGGTGATCGAGCCGGGGATCCGCACCGGGCTGCCCATCCTGACCGACAACCCGCGCGAGGTCGGGGCCGACCGGGTGGTCAACGCGATCGCCGCCTACGCCGCCTACGGCGGGCCGGTGGTGGTGGTCGACTTCGGCACCGCCACCACCTTCGACGCCGTCTCCGAGCGGGGCGAGCACCTGGGCGCGGCCATCGCCCCCGGCATCCAGATCTCGATGAACGCCCTGGTCGAGCGGACCGCCCAGCTGCGCCGGGTCGAGCTGGCGGCGCCCAGGTCGGTGATCGGCAAGAACACCGTCGAGAGCCTCCAGGCTGGGGCCATCTGGGGCTTCGCCGGGCAGGTCGACGGGATCGTGCGCCGCATGGTGGCCGAGCTGGGCGGCAGCGCCGTGGTGGTCGCCACCGGCGGCCTGGCCGGGGCCGTGCTCGAGGCCTGCGAGACCGTCCAGCGCCACGAGCCCTGGCTCACCCTCCACGGCCTCCGGATCATCTGGGACAGGAACCTGGAGCATGGCTGAGCGGGCGCCGCGGCCGGACCGGGTCGAGGGGCGGGCGCTGTCGCCGCGGGCGTTCCGGCCGTTCGGGATCGAGGCGGTCGTGCTCGGCCCGCCGACCAGCCAGGAGGGGCTGGTCCGGCGTGAGGGCGTCGCCGTCTGGCGGCGCATGGCCGAGCACGGGCCGGTGTTCGACCGGCTGGCCGCGACGGCCGCGGTCGACCCGGACGGGCTGCTGCCGGTCCGGGTGGTGGTGGCCGCCACCCCGGCCAGGGACCGGGCCATGCGCGTCCCGGCCATCGGCGACCGCGCCACCCGGGTCGAGGCCGTCACCGAGCCCCCACCCCTGGCCGGCTGGCTCCTCCTGGTCGACGAGGGCCCCGGCGAGACCTGGCTCTACCTCCCCGAGGAGGACCACCCCTCCGCCGTCCTCGACGCCTTCCTCGGCCGCCGCGGCCGCACCGACTTCGCCCGCGCCCGCCGCCGCTCCGGCGTCGGCAGCCTGGCCAGCCTCGGCCTGCTCCTCGGCCTGTTCCTGGTGATCTACGGCAGCGCCCTCAACCTCGGCCCCCCGGGCCAGCTCGCCGGCGCGGCCATGATCGTTGCCTCCCTGGCCGCGCTCCTGGCGGCGCGGCCGCGTTAGGTGCGCCGGTCCAACCCCGGCCCCTGGGGGATGGGGGGGCGGGGGCCGGGGTTGGACTCGGGGGTCGCTCCACACGCCCTGGCGGGTACCGGGGCGGCCGGTCCGGGTAGCGACCCTGACGACCCGATGCCGAGGAGGTGGAGGACAGATGTCCTCGGCACGGCGGCGACCCGGCTTCGGGCCTGCCTGCCTGGGAAAGCGGTCGTCGTCATCGGCGCGGCTCCGGCGGGGGTAGGTGGTCCCGATCGCGAGGGTCCGCCTGGAGCCGGGACGAACGATGACGGGAGGGGCTAACCGCGCGGTAACGACGAGGAGGTCGAATCCTTCCCTCTTCGCCCGGTCCTGCGTTCTTGCTAAGGTTCGGCCAGCAGCCCTCTTGTCCGGTGGGTAGCCTCTCTGGAGGTGGTCAAGCATGACCGACAGCATCGACCGCGACCCGGAGGAGCGTCCGCCCCCCGGTGCCCCTGGTCACGTCACCAGCATCGAGGACCCCGAGGAGACCCGGCTCAACCGGGTGATCACCCGGCCGATGCTGACCTTCTTCATCCTCGGCGACATCCTCGGCGCCGGCATCTACGCCCTCACCGGGCAGGTCGCGGCCGACGTCGGCGGGGCCATCTGGGCCTCGTTCCTGGTCTCGTTCCTGCTCGCCCTGATCACCGCCTTCGCCTACCTGGAGCTGGTCACCAAGTACCCGCGGGCCGCCGGGGCCGCCCTGTACGTCCACCGGGCGTTCCACATCGCCATCCTCAGCTTCATGGTGACCATCGCGGTGATGGCCTCGGGGGTCACCTCGGCCTCGTTCTCGGCCACCCGGGTCGGGGGCCGCTACTGGACGGGCGTGTTCGGCGACGAGAACCCGCCCCTGAAGCTGATCGCCATCGTTGCCATCCTGCTGGTGGCGGCCGTGAACTACCGCGGGGTGGGCGAGTCGATCAAGATCAACATCGCCATCACCCTGATCGAGCTGTCGGGGCTGCTGTTCATCATCCTGGTCGGCATCAAGGTGCTGTTCAGCGGCGACGGCGACCCCGGGCAGGCGTTCGAGTTCAAGGACTCGGGCTTCGGGGCCGTGACCGGCATCACCGCCGGCGCGGCCACCGCCTTCTACGCCTTCATCGGCTTCGAGGACTCGGTGAACATGGCCGAGGAGGTCCGCGACCCCATCCGGACCTTCCCGCCGGCCCTGCTCACCGGCATCGTCGCCGCCAGCATCATCTACCTGCTGGTCGGCTTCACCGCGGCCATGACCGTGCCGCTCGACGTGCTCACCGAGTCGACCGGCCCGCTGCTCGAGGTGGTGCGCATCGGCCTGCCCGACTACGACGCCGGCACCCTGTTCTCGGTCATCGCCATGATCGCGGTGTCCAACACCATGCTGATCAACATGCTGATGGCCTCGCGGCTGCTGTACGGCATGGCCAACCAGGGGGTGCTGCCGGCCCCGTTCGCCTGGGTCTCGCCCCGCAAGACGCCCTGGTTCGGGATCCTGTTCACCACCGGCCTGTCGATCCTGCTGATCCTCACCGTCAACGACCTGTCGGGCCTGTCCGACACCACCGTGCTCCTGCTGACCTCGGTCTTCTTCCTGGTCAACATCTGCGTGCTGGTGCTGCGGCGCGACCCGGTCGGTCACAGCCACTTCGTGGCGCCCACGATCATGCCGGTCATCGGGGCGCTGGTCGCCCTGGTCTTCCTGCTGCCCATCAACCGCACCGGCGAGGTCTACCGCACCGCCATCTATCTGCTGATCGGCGGCCTGGTCCTGTGGGGGATCAACTTCCTGGTCACCCGGAGCACCGGCACGGTGGTGGCCGAGGAGGACCTGACCACCAGCCCGGAGGACGACCGGAGCCACGACGACCGCACCTGACGCCGAGGTCGGGCGGCCCCTCGGGTAGCATGCGGGCCGAAGGACCCACAGCACCCGAGGGAGCCGCCCGACCCGTGCCAGACGACGAAGACCGCTCCGCCGTCGAGCAGGCGCGCCGGGTCAAGCTGGCCCGGCTGCGGGCGGCCGGGATCGACGCCTTCCCGGTCGGCTTCCGCCGCACCCACACCCTGGCCGAGCTCCGCCGGGGCTGGGACGCCCAGCTCGGCCAGGGCGAGGAGTCGGGCGACGTCGTCCGGGCGGCCGGCCGGATCGTGCTCAGGCGGGACATGGGCCGCCTGGCCTTCTGGACCCTGCGCCACGACGGCCACGAGCTCCAGGTGATGCTGGCCGTCGGCGCCCTGGGCGCCGACCAGTTCGAGGTCGTGGGCGACCTGGACGCCGGCGACTGGGTCGGGGTCCAGGGCCCGGTGATCAAGACCAAGCGGGGCGAGCTGTCGGTCAAGGCGACCGAGGTGTACCTGCTCGGCAAGTCCCTGCGGCCCCTGCCCGACAAGTGGAAGGGCCTGACCGACGTCGAGGTCCGCTCCCGCCAGCGCGAGCTCGACCTGGCCGTCAACCCGGCGGCCATGCGGGCCATGCGGGTGCGCTCCCAGGTGGTCCGGTCGCTGCGCGAGTCGATGCTGGCCCGGGAGTTCCTCGAGGTCGAGACGCCGATCCTCAACCCGGTCCCCGGCGGCGCCCTGGCCCGCCCGTTCGTCACCCACCACAACGCCCTGGACACCGACCTCTACCTCAGGGTGGCCAGCGAGCTGTACCTGAAGCGGCTGCTGGCCGGCGGGGTGGACCGGGTGTTCGAGCTCGGGCGGATGTTCCGCAACGAGGGCATCGACTCGACCCACAACACCGAGTTCACCATGCTGGAGTCCAACTCGGCCTTCCAGGACTACCGGGACATGATGGAGCTGGCCCGCGGGGTCATCCAGGAGGCGGCCGACGCCGCCGGGGTCGGGCGCCGGCTCAGCTACCGGGGCCACGAGATCGACCTGGACGGCGGCTGGAGCGAGCTGACCCTGCTCGACGCCGTCCGGGAGGCGATCGGCCAGCCCGACCTGGCCTACGACTGGCCGCTGAACCGGGTCCGCGAGCTGTGCGACAAGCACGAGGTGGCCACCGAGCCCGGCTGGGGCACGGGCAAGCTGATCCTGGAGCTGTACGAGAAGCACGCCGAGCACAGGCTCACCGGCCCGACCTTCGTGACCGACTACCCGGTCGAGGTCTCGCCCCTGGCCCACCCGCACCGCGACGACCCGTTCGTCACCGAGCGGTTCGAGCTGATCATCGGCGGGCGCGAGTACGCCAACTGCTTCTCGGAGCTGACCGACCCGGACGAGCAGCGGGCCCGCTTCGAGGAGCAGGCCCTGGCCAAGGCGGGCGGGGACGAGGAGGCGATGGTGGTCGACGAGGCCTATCTGCGGGCGCTGGAGCTGGGCCTGCCGCCCAACGCCGGCCTCGGCATCGGGGTCGACCGCCTGGTGATGCTGCTGGCCGACCTCTCCTCGATCCGCGAGGCCCTGCTGTTCCCCCAGCTCCGGCCGGAAGAGATGTGACCGAGCTTCCGTCAAGTCCCGGCGGCAACCGCCGATGAAGCGGAGACGAAAACGGGAACAGGGCCTGGCCCCGAGGCGTTGACGGAGTAGACAAAGAGCGTACCTGGACGTCCCGCAACTCCCGTACGGGACGTCGGAGGGCCAGGTGTATAGTCGATTGGCGGCAAGGAACCGCTGCCGCCGTATCCCTGGGGGTTTGGCATGTTTGAGCGCTTCACCGACCGGGCTCGACGGGTCGTCGTGCTCGCGCAGGAGGAGGCTCGGCTCCTCAA